>CANQCX010000023.1 GCA_947591115.1 uncultured Lachnospiraceae bacterium
TTAAAAGTCATTAAAACGCTGGCAAAAGAGCATATGACAATGGTCATTGTTACGCATGAGATGCAGTTTGCCCGAGAGGTCTCCGACCGTATCGTTTTTATGGAGGAGGGCGTGATCAAGGAGCAGGGAACGCCGGAGGAGCTGTTTGATACCTCGAATGAACGCGTTCGGGAGTTTATCGGACACCTGTCCGGAAAAGCATAAAGAGCATAAAAAAGCGCATAAAACAACCGGCATACCCCCCGAAATGGAGGGCGCCGGTTGTTTTCTTTTCGCCTATGGGAATGACAATAATCTCAAGATTAATATACTACGCCTGCCGGAGTGCAAGTCATCGTAACTGTGATGGAATCTGTGTGAGAGGTTGCGACTCCGTTATCATAAAACCGTACTTTTACGTATCCGGTCGCTTTGTTTCCGGATTTTTGCGCGCCGCGGTCTGTTATCTGCCAAGACTTATTAAAAATGTAAGGCATTTCAGCAGCAACGATACAGGTGCTGGTCTTGCCGTCGTAGTTAAATGAGGCAACCAGCCGCAAGTTATAAATAGGTACATTGTCACTGGTGTATTTTGTAGTCTTTTTTATTTTGGTAATCGTATCGCTCATCGGCTGGATTTCCGGTTCCGAAAGAGTGGTTACGATATACGAACCGTCTTCAAGATATTCAACGGTTTCGGATAGGATGATCTCTCCGTCCGAAGCCTCGGCTAAGGCTTCCTTAGCGCTGACCGGTGCGGCCGATACGGCGGCGGTCAGGGAAAAAACGCATAAAAAAACCATACAGCCGGATAGAAATCTTTTTATCATTGGTATTCCCCCTTTAATCACTGGCTATTCGATGGTAGTGACTGTGTAGGCTGGCATATAATCCACACCAACTCCAATCATGTTGGACGCTGCCGGCGAATTTGTTTGCTGCACCTGATAGTATTGTGCTGCTCCGAAGATACTAACTGCCCATACAGCGCAGGCAGCCACTGCTGCAACAAAGGTATTCCTCCGAAAGCGTTTGGAACTGCTCACAGTCGCTTCCAATTCGTTGATTTTCTGTTGACAGAGTTCCACCTGCTCTCTCAACAGATCTTGCGAACATGCTTCCATAAAATTGGCGACGATCTGTTCCGGATAACCGTACCGTTTTACAAGAATCAAATAGGTAACCTTGTCCTCTCCGAATTCGTCCATAAAGTCGCTGATATTAGCATCCATGTCCGCAAGAAAACGTTCTGCAATTTTTGAATCGTTCGGTAATTGGTCTTTAATTTCCTCCCGAAACTTCTCCGTATAGTGCGCCATCTTTTTCCTCCCATTTTAAGATAGAGGAGATGCCGCGCGCGATTTCCCAATATGCTTTTGTCATTTCCTGTAAGTAATCGTACCCCTTCGGCTCAAGGTGATAATAAACACGTTCCCGCCGTTTGCCGATCAGGCGCTTTTCATTTGAAATGTAACCGCCCTCCTCTAATTTGTACAATGCAGGATACATCGATCCTTCCGGAACGGAAATCGCTCCTTTTGAGTGATCCTTCAGAAGCTGTGTGATCTCATATCCATAGCAGTCTTTTATGGATAACACCTTTAACAGCAGTAATTCTAAGGATCCTTTTTTAAATCCATCTCTGTACTTCATATGTCCTCCTTTCTGAACTAAGCTAATTATATGACAAATTTAGAAAAAAGGAAATACTATTTTTAAATTTATATTAAAAAATTATAGCGGAGTGGCGAAAAAAAGAAAAAAATAGGAAAAAAGACTTGACAAAAAGCATTTGTTTTTATAAAGTATCTACGGTATAGTCAATGAATTAGTCATATCCGATGGGAGCAGACCATGATAAAAAACATTATCTTTGATGTCGGCAAGGTACTGGTGTCCTTTGAGCCGGATGCCTATATGGAGGGACTCGGATTTAGCGAGGAGGAAAAAGCCGCGGTCAATCGCGCGATGTTCCAAAGCAAGCTGTGGGTGCAGGCGGATCAGGGGATCATGGAGCCGGAGGAGTTCTTGAACGGCTACATCGCCAACGCGCCGGAGTATGAAGCGCAGATCCGCGCCGCGTACCGGACGCTGGGCGGGACGGTCGAATTGCTTCCTTATACTATGGAATGGCTGTCGAACCTCAAAGAACGGGGATATTGTTTATATGTACTGTCCAATTACGGGGTATACCTGTTGGAGCAGACCAAAGCGAAGATGAAGTTTCTTCCGCTCATGGACGGCGCATTGTTTTCCAGCGCATGTCGAATCATAAAGCCGGATCCGGAAATTTACCGATTATTATTGCAAAAATATGGATTGCGGGCAGAGGAGAGCGTTTTTTTGGACGACCGCAGGGAAAATGTAGACGCGGCCGTCGGCTGCGGGATTTACGGCATTCATTTTACGGATTACGAAAGCGGAAGGGCAAAACTGGAAACACTTTTGGCGCAGCCGGAAAAAGAATGAAAGGAATCAGGAAATGATTGACATCCATAATCATCTGCTGTATGGGGTAGACGACGGGGCAAACAGCATAGAAGAATCTCTGGATATGATCCGGCAGGCGAAGGAGCAGGGGGTTCGGGCGATCGTTCTAACCCCGCATTACCGTCATGGGATGTTTGCCTATCCGAAGGACAAGATCCTGACGCGCTTCCGCAAGCTGAAAACGGAGTCGGCAGGATTCGGGGTAGAGCTGTATCTGGGCTGCGAATACCATGTCAACAGCCGGATCGTGGAGGCGATGCAGACAGGGCGGTGCCTGCCGCTGGCGGGAAGCGACTACGTTTTGTCAGAATACGAATTCGGCACAGAATATTCCTATATTTATGAACAGACGAAAAAAATGATCTCCTGCGGCTTTATTCCGGTCATCGCGCATGTGGAGCGTTATGAATGCATCCTGCGGGAGCCGAAGCTTTGCATGGAGCTTTCCAACTCGGGCGCAATGATCCAGATCAATGCGGACAGCATACTGGGACTGGACGGAAAAACCGCGGAAAAATGTTGTAAAAAAATTTTGAAGAATCAGTGGGCAGATATTGTAGCAAGTGACGCACATGGAACAGAACAGCGGGCAAATCATTTGGGAAAATGTATGAACTATGTCGCGAAAAAATATGGGCGTGATTATGCAGAATTACTATTTTTTGGAAATCCGGGGAAAATTATACTGGATGCGAAAAAATAGACGATTTTTTTCGGAAACGGTTGCGTGTTCGAAAGGTATATGTTAGCATTATCAGAGAAAATGTCTTTTATCCGCAAGGGGGCGGGCGGTTGGTTTTTTCAAGCCAGTTCTGCCATATTTTGTTGGGTTGCCGAATAGACGGAAACGTGTTATACAAGAAGTAAGCACAGATAGTTAGATGCAGTGATAGTAAGTACAGTGATAGTAAGTACAGTGATGAAAGGATAATGTCATGCAGTTGGAACGTCAGCAGGAAGATGAAATTGAAATTGATTTAAAAGATCTCTTTTTTGAATTACTCGCACATTGGAAGCTGGTGCTGGTTTCTACGCTTATGGTAGGGGCGATCGCGTTTGTGATCAGCAAATTTATCATGATCCCGCAGTATCAGTCCACTTCCGCTTTGTATGTCCTGACGAAAAGCACCTCGCTTACCAGTCTGGCGGACATTCAGATGGGTACGAGCCTGACCAACGACTATATTGTTGTAGTAAAGGGGCGGCCGATTCTTGAGCAGGTCATTACGAACCTCGGATTAGAGGAGAATTACGCGGCGCTGGGTTCCAAGATCAGCGTGAATAACCCGACCAACTCCCGAATTCTGGAGATTACGGTAACGGATCCGGATCCGGCAAGGGCGAAGGCGATCGCGGACGAGCTGGCGAAGGTTGCTTCCGATTATATTTCATTGAAAATGGATCAGGCGGCGCCGACCACGATTCAAAACGGTTACGCGGACGGCGGTCCGGTCAGTCCGAACATTATGAAAAATACCGCGATCGGCGCGATTATCGGACTGCTTCTGGCAGCGGCGATCGTTGTGGTATCTTATCTGCTGAACGATACCATTATGACGGCGGAGGATGTCGAGAAGAAGCTTGGCATGAACTTCCTCGGCTCGCTTCCGGAAGAAGTGAAGGAAGACGATGGGGACAAGAACCGCAGAAAGAAAAGAAAATCTGCGGCAGCAAAGAAAAAGAGCGCGTAAGAAAGGAGAAAAGATATGCAGTCAGTATCACTTGGATCAGTAAAAGAGCAAAGTTATACGATGAAAGAATCCCTTCGCGCGCTGAAAACCAATCTGCAGTTCTGCGGAGACGATGTAAAGACGATCTTGCTGACCAGCTCCATCCCGAACGAGGGAAAGAGTACGGTATCTATGGACTTGGCGCGTTCACTGACCGAATCCGGAAAACGGGTGCTTTTGGTGGACACCGATATGCGAAAATCGGTATTGGTTGCGCGTCTGCGCGCAAAAAGCACAAGCGGAGGCGAGATTCATGGCCTGTCCCACTTCCTTTCGGGACAGCGGAAGCTGGATGAGGTTTTGTATGCAACCGATATTCCGAAGCTGTTTATGGTTTTTGCAGGACCGTCCGTACCGAATCCGACCGAGATTCTGGAAAAGAAATATTTCGGAGAGCTGATCCGGTTCGGAAAAGAGCATTTTGATTACATCCTGCTTGACTGCGCTCCGATCGGAGCCGCAATCGACGCCGCCGTAATCGCAAAGCATTGCGACGGGGCGATCGTAGTCATCGCACAGGGCATGGCGGGCGCACGTATGATCAACAGTGTGCGCAAACAGTTGGAAGCCTCCGGCGTCCGGATCCTCGGCGCTGTTTTAAATAAAGTAAAGATGAAGAAAAGCGGCTACGGATACGGTAAATACTACGGCGGCTATTATAGCGGTTACTACGGCAGTTATTATGGAAATTACTATGGAAACTATTACGGCAACAGGAAAGACGATGATGAGGAAGTAGGATGAAACCGCAGAAGGGTGCAGTTGAGCTATTGATCTTCCTTGAGGTCATAGCATTCATTGCGGTGCTTGTATTCGGTATAGTGCATGGAGGCAGAGCCGCAGTACAATCAAATAATCGGGTTCCAACATCCCAAAACGACCGTCCGTTGTTTACGGATACGGAAAACGGTTCCGATACTCCGGCGGTCAATCCGATCGAGGAAACGCTGCAGCCGGCTGTCTTTTCAGCAGAAGTAGAAGAAAAGATAAGCTCCATGACATTGGAGGAAAAAATTGCGCAGATGTTTTTTATCACGCCGGAAGCGCTGACGCACACCGATGCGGTAAATGTAGCGGGCAGAGGAACAAAGGCAGCGCTGGAAACCTATCCGGTCGGCGGCCTGATCTATTCCTCCGGAAATTTTCAGGGCAGGGAGCAGACCGCTTCCATGTTAAACGGAGTACAGGAATACAGCAGCAGCCGCATTGGACTTCCGATGTTTTTGGGAGTAGCAGAAATCGGCGGCGAGGAGAATTCTCCTCTGGCATCGGCAAACCGTTTTTCCATACATCCGTCTCCGGCAAGTCTGGGCGAGGCGGGGGATGCGGAAGCAGCCGCGGTGGAAACCGGCGGAATTGCACAGTATCTGGCGGAGGAGGCATTTAATGTCAACTTTGCCCCGATTGCAGATCTGGCATACGGGACAGATGCCCAAGCGGATGCCAAAACATATGGAAGCGACGCCGAAACGGCGGCGCAGATGATACAAGGAAGCATTGATGCTTATCATTCCAACGGAATCGAAACCGTAACGGGGACATTTCCGGGAAAAGGAATGGGCAGCAGTCTGACAAAGGACTGGGCAGAATGGGAGGAAAACGACCGCCTGTCCTATCAGGCGGCGATAGATGCAGGAAGCGGTTTTTTCATGATTGGAAACGTGACCTGCGAAGCACTGACGGGAGATACCGTAACACCATGCTCCCTGTCGGGCAGGACAGTCTCTTATCTTAGAAACGACATGGGATATACCGGCGTGATCATTACGGATTCCCTTTCGGAAGCTGTGATCACAGACAGCTATTCTTCCGGCGAGGCGGCGGTTGCCGCAGTAAAGGCAGGAGCGAATATGCTCTACTGCCCGCAGAATTTTGAAGAAGCCTACTCCGCTGTTTTGGACGCGGTCAACGCCGGCAAGATCGATGCCGAAATGATCGACCAGTCGGCAGGATATATTATCACTCAGAAGTTTGCAATGGCAAATGGAGGTCAGGAATAAATCGATGAGGATGGAAGCGTCGAGAAGAAAAAACGATAAGCAAAACAGAATACCGCTTTTGATATTGATTGTTCTTCTTGCGGTGGTGCTGATTACCGTCGTTGTAGTCGCTATCCAGAAAAACCGCGCTTCGGCGCAGGGACAGGTAACCGAAGGAAACACACAGGATGATCAGACGGAGAAGTGGCAGGAGGGCATCGTCAGCTACAACGGAAAAGAGTACCGGTTCAATTCGGATTTACATATTTATCTGCTGATGGGGATTGATAAAGAAGGAAAGGCGGAGCCGGTGGAGGTCGGAAACGAAGGCGGACAGGCGGACGCATTGTTTTTGCTGGTGGCAAACTCCCACGATAAGACGATTTCCATCGTTTCCATTAACCGGAACAGCATGACAAGCGTGCATATGTGCGGACAGTTTGGCGACGATCTTGGAACGGCGGAGCGGCAGATCTGCCTGCAGCATGCTTACGGCGACGGTATGCACTTAAGCTGCAGCCGGACGCAGGAGGCGGTTTCCCATCTGTTTTATGAGCTGCCGATCGACGGCTATGTATCGTTCCGGCTGGATGCCGTTCCGATCATGAATGACGCGATCGGAGGCACGCGGGTTACGGTTTTACAGGATGTCAGCTATCCGGAGGCAGGGGTTGACTTAAAAGAGGGAGAAACGGTACAATTAAACGGAACCGAGGCATACTGGTATGTTCGGGGCAGGGATACCGATATCTTTAACAGCGCAACCGATCGGCTGCGCCGTCAGGAACAGTTTATTACCGAGTTTTCCGACCAGTTTAAGGATGCCGTCGCGGGCGATGTTTCCAAAGCATTGGAGGTATACGATTCTATCTCCGATTATCTGGTCACAAACGTAGATTATGTCGAGCTGATCTCGGAGCTGATCTTTTATGACTACGACGACAGCCGTCTGTATACGGTTCCCGGAGAAATGACACATGGCGAATTTCACGATGAGTATTACGTGGACGAAGACGCCTTGTATGATCTGATCATTCGGGTGTTTTATGAAGAGGTAAAAGACACCGAGGACGAATGAGCTTGAATATGGTATCTCGCCGATCCTGCTTGCAGGATTTGGCTTGATATAAAACCACATGGGAAAAATAAGAAAGGAGGATGATAGCAATGAAGAAGAAACTTGCAGGATTAGTTGCTGCAATGATGGTTCTGGCTGTTGGTACGACTGCATTTGCATCTCCGGAAGCTAAAATCAAAGTAGACGGCGCTGTAGACAAAACTGGACAGAAGGTTGATGTAACAGTTGAAACGAATACTAACACAGCTGCTAGCTCGGAGAAAGCAGCAGAAGTGGCAGAAACCATTAACAACAATGCGAACGAGGAAGCAGCAGTTGTAGGAGTAGTAAATGTTGTTCCACCGGCTGGGTATACAGTTAGTGCTGCAAATCCGCTTACCATTACATTTGCAATTCCGGAAGTAAAGAGTGGTGAGAAGATCATCGTTCTTCACTGGAATGGCCAGAGATGGGAAAATGCATCTGTTTCCAATGTTGTAGTTGCAAATGGTTCAGTTACCGCTACATTTACAAACCTTTCTCCGGTTGCCTTTGTAAGGATTACAGAGAAAGCTACTGCACCAAGTGGTAGTGGTGATAATGGTTCTGGGAAACCAACTTCTCCACCGGGCGGCGAGACAGCTCCAATCTTACCGATTCTGGCAATTGTTTGCTTAGCAGGCGTTGTTGTTTGCGGTAAAAAAGTTAAATTTAACGCTTAATCACGAATATATCCTTTAAAAGTTATATTCAAAAATTATGATTCAAAATGATATCATCTAAAAATCATGTGGTTGGAAGAGCCGGGGACTCGCGTCAGCGGTCTCCGGTTACTTTTAAAAAGGAAGTGGAATGAAATTGGAAAAAAAGAAGCGTGTGCTTTTATATAAAATTTTGCTGGCAGTTTTCGCAGTTGCATTTTGTGTCATTGCGGGAATCCTGATCCGGAACGCAGTCGTGAAGCAAAGGGCGGAGGACGCTTTTGACCGTCTGGCATCGCAGACGCAGGATACCGGTGCGACGGAGGAGATACAGACAGACGGCACAGAAACGGAGCCGGTCGATATTTTGACTGCATTGGGCATTTCGGTGCCGGAGAAAAATCTGGACTGGGATGCGCTTCATCAGGAAAATGAAGATATTTATGCATGGCTCTATATTCCGGGAACAAATGTAGATTATCCGATGCTGCAGCATCCGACCGACGATTCCTATTATCTGGACCATAATCTGGACGGAAGCAAGGGGTATCCGGGGTGCATTTATACGGAAAAAGTAAACAGCAAAGATTTTCTGGATGCGAATACGCTGATTTACGGTCACAATATGAGGAACGGAACCATGTTCAAAACACTGCACAACTTTGAAGACGAAACCTTTTTTCAGGAGAACCGGTATGCATTTATCTATACGCCGGAGGACGTCTATGTGTATGATATTTTTGCGGCGTATGTCTATGGGGATGATCATATTATGTATTTCTATGATTTCAGTACGGAAGAAGGGTATCAGGAGTATCTGGATGATGTGTTTGACATCCGGAGCATGAATGCGCATTTCCGCGATGGAGTGGAGGTTACCACAAAGAACCACATCATTACGATGAGTACCTGTGTGGGCGGCGCACCGAATAACCGCTATCTGGTGCAGGGTGTATTGATCAACGATCCGACATTGGAAGCTGCCGGAGCTGATTCCGGCAGTGATGCAGCAGATCAGTAGACGATGGATTTTGGGAGAAAGGAATGGTAAAAGAGATGAGTGACAGACATCATGACACTTTGCTTCGTTTTGTAAAGTTGATCAATCTGATTATGCTGACCATTCCTTTTGCGGCTGCATGGATGGGTTATTATGCAGACCGGACATGGGCGCCGTATTACGCAAAAGGGAATTATCTGATCATCGCATTATTTTTGATCATTTATGCGACCTACGGACAGATTTATGAGGCTTTTCTGGTGTCGGTAAACCGCATTTCCGAGATGGTATACAGTCAGGGATTGGCAGTGCTGATTTCCGACGGAATCATGTATCTGGTCTGCTGGCTTTTGACTAAGCATCTGCCAAGACTCTGGCCGCTGCTGCTCGTTTTTGCAGTGCAGCTTGTTTTGGCGGGGATCTGGTCGGTTTGTGCGCATCACTGGTATTTTTATGCTTTTCCGCCAAGACGCACAGGCGTGATCTATGATTCGCGTCAGGGAATGGAGCAGCTTTTGGAGGAATATCGGCTGGATGTGAAATTTGATGTGCTTTGTACCGCTAGTATTTCCGAGTGCATGGAAAACGGCATGGAGATTTTAAAACAGATCAATACTGTTTTTCTTTGCGGGATCCACAGCCATGACCGGAACATCATTTTAAAATATTGTGTGAAGCATGGGATTACCGTTTATGTCATTCCTCGAATTGGCGATGTGCTGATGAGCGGTGCAAAACCGGTACATATGATGCACCTTCCGATGCTTCGGGTAGGGCGGTACAATCCTCCGATTGAATATCTGGCGTTAAAACGTTTTATGGATATCTTTTTTTCCGGTTTAGCTTTAATTCTTCTTTCGCCGATTTTTTTGATCACGTCGATTGCCATCAAAGCAACCGATGGGGGACCGGTATTCTACCGGCAGTGCCGTCTTACGAAAAACGGAAAAGAATTTGATGTGCTGAAATTCCGCAGTATGCGGGTAGACGCAGAGAAGGACGGTATTGCAAGACTTTCGACCGGAGTAAAAGACGATCGGGTTACCCCAGTGGGAAAATTTATCCGTAAGTGTCGGCTCGACGAGCTGCCGCAGCTTATCAATATTCTAAAAGGTGAGATGACCATCGTAGGTCCCCGTCCGGAACGGCCGGAGATTGCGGAGCAATATGAAAAGGAGCTGCCGGAATTTTCCCTGCGTCTGCAGGCCAAAGCAGGCTTGACCGGATATGCGCAGGTGCATGGCAAGTATAACACCACGCCGTATGACAAACTTCAGATGGATTTGATGTATATCAGTAAACCGAGCTTCTGGGAAGACGTCCGCATTATTTTTGCCACCATTAAAATCCTGTTTTTGCCGGAGAGTACGGATGGGATAAAGGAAGGGCAGACGAGTGCGATGGAGAGCGAGGAAAAGCAGGAGAAAATTATAGAAATAGAGAAAATGGGGAATATTAAAGATGGTACGTCCTCAGTTAGCGTGGAGAGCCGGAGCGGGATGATTGGTGTAGGAGTTGGTGCAAAGTAGATGATATCAAACATACTGAAAATTGAAAGGGAATGTTTGGGAACTGTTGCGGAAGTTTTATCACAAAATTGCGCAGCTAAGAAAATTTTGTATGTTACGGATTCTGTTGTAGATGAGTTATATGGTAATTCGGTAAGAAAGCAAATTGAGTCAATAGGAGAGATAGAAAAAGAATTTGTTGTCTGCAACAGCATTTCCTATTCAATGAAATTGGCAGAGAGAATTATTGCTTCTGATATTGATTGTATTGTTGGAATGGGCGGGGGAAAAGTTTTAGATGTGTGTAAATATGCATCGTATATATCAAAAAAACCGATGTTATCTATTCCAACGACAGCAGCTAATGATGGTTTAGTTTCGCCTATTGCCGTTTTAAAGCAGGAAGACGGAAGACCGAAGAGTCTTGGCTGCATGATTCCGGCAATGATTTTAATTGATATAGATGTGATTCGAAAATGTCCATTGGAGCTAATTAAAGCCGGAATTGGAGACACTATATCAAATTATATGGCATTAATAGATTGGAAGCTGGCTTCAGAACGTGGAAAAGAGCAAATGAACGGATATGCTTATCTTATGTCACAGAATGCATTGGATGTATTAATGAAGACAAAATTTGATTCGATTTGTCCGGAATTTATTGACGTATTAATTAAGTCTCTTGTGTTGTCTGGAATTGCGATGGATTTTACTGGAAACAGCAGGCCTGTCAGCGGATCGGAACATTTATTTAGTCATGCTCTGGATTACTACAGTGAAAAGAAAAATCTGCATGGTATACAGGTCGCTTTGGGAACAGTAGCGGTATTAAAGCTAATAGGACATGACTATTCAGAAGTTCTTAATTATTTGAGAAAATTTAAAGTAGATATTAATCCGCAGAAGCTGGGAATTGATAAAGATACTTTTATTTTTTGTATGCAGCATGCAACTTCCATGAGGAAAAACCGGTATACGTATTTGCATGAGATCAGGCTTGAAGAGGGTAAACTGTCAGTTTTATATGACCAGCTAGTGGAAGAGTTAATGGAGGATAAGCAATGAAAGCATTAATTTTAGCTGCCGGACTTGGAACCAGACTTGCGCCGATAACAAAAGAAAAACCAAAGTCGTTGGTAGAAGTTAATGGAAAAGCAATTTTAATGAAGCAAATTGAAAATTTGTACGCAAATAATATTACGGATATCATAATTATATCCGGATATAAATCAGAAGTTCTAGAAAAAGCAGTACATGAAGTTTATCCGGAAATACAAATAATCAAAAACAGCGAATATGCTGAAACTAATAACATGTATTCTGCTTATTTAGGGAAAGAATATCTGTGTGGAAATCCTTTTCTTATGATGAATGCAGATGTGTTTTATGATTCATCTGTTATCAGCGAGCTGCTAAAAAATGATGCGGAAAATGCAATTGTTACAGACATTGGACGTTATTTAGAAGAGTCAATGAAAGTGGTAAGCAAACAGGACAGATTGATTCGGATTTCAAAGGAAATAACGGAGGATGAGGCACTAGGTACGTCGATTGATGTGTATAAGTTTTCTGCTGCTGCAGGAGAGATTTTTTTTGATAAATGTAAAGAATATATTGAAGACAAAAAAATATTAAACATGTGGAGTGAGGTCGCGTTAAACGATATTCTTTTAGAAGCCGAGTTTAAAGCGTGTCCACTTGTTGGAAGATGGTATGAAATTGACAGTCATGATGATTTGATAAATGCGGAAGCACTGTTTGCAGATTGATTTGAAATATGGATAAAGGGAATGGATTACTTTGGACATTATAGATTGCCGGGATTATTTTGGAAAGAAAGTTAAGAATTTAAAAGAAAAAAAATTATTCTTGTTTGATTTGGATGGAACGATTTATGAAGAAAATTGTCTTTTTGAAGGTGTGTTAGAACTTTTGGATAAAATTAAGAAAAGACATGGTCAATATGTTTTTATTACAAATAATTCTTCTAAATCAGTAAATGATTATATACTTAAGACAAATCAAATGGGCTTAAAAACAAATTATGATAATTTTTTTACTTCAGCACAGGCGACAGTTCTTTATATTAAAAAAAATTATCCGGGCGCAAAGGTATATTGTCAGGGAACTAAAAGTTTAATTCGTGAGATTGCGGATGCAGGAATAGAAGTTACAGAAACGGTAGAGAAGGATGTTGATCTGGTACTGGTTGGATTTGATACAGAACTAACATCTCAAAAGTTGAGAAATACTTGTGAGATATTACAACGCGATATTCCGTTTATTGCAACGAATCCTGATTTGCGTTGTCCTGTTTCCTTTGGATTTATCCCTGATTGTGGATCCATTTGCAAAATGATTGAAGCTGCAACAGGGAAAAAACCGTTTTATATTGGTAAGCCTAAACCTATGATCATACAGACTGTTTGTGAAAAGTATAATTGCAGAAAAGAAGAAACAGTAGTTATAGGAGACCGGCTATATACAGATATTGCTTCCGGAATTAATGCAGATGTTATGACAGTAGCAGTATTGACGGGTGAAGCAACAGCAGAAGAGATAGAAAACGGGGATATCAAGCCGACTTATACATTTCATAGCATAAAAGAGATGTGCCAATGCTTATAGAAAATTATTAGCAATAGGAAAATAAATTGAAAATGACTAAAATGAGAGAACGGATTATATACATTCTAAAACATAATGTATTTATACAGAAACTGTATACGAAGGTTGTGAGTTTATTTTTTTGTGTGGTAAGCGTATTTGTAAAGACAGACGAGAATTTAATTCTTATTGTTTCTATGATGGGAAAGAATTTTGGAGATAGTCCTAAAGTATTATATGACTATATAAGAAGCAAAAAAGATTATCAGCAATATAGGTTTATTTGGGCATTTGAGAATCCGAATGATTTTCCAGAGATAGAAAGTGTGAAAATTGATACACCTAAGTATTTTTATACCGCGTTTAGGGCTAAATATTGGTTGACGAATACAAATATAGAACGAGGTCTTAGATTTAAGAAAAAAAATCAGATTTATTTGAATACATGGCATGGTACACCTATTAAAAAAATTGGAAATGATTGTCCAGGAAGAAAAGATTTTAGTTTTGATACTGTGAATTATCTAGTAGTATCCAGTGAATATGAAGAAAGAGTCTTTAAAACGGCATTTTGTGCAAATCCAAACAGCTATTTGAGATGTGGAATGCCAAGAAACGAAGAACTGTGGGAAGCGCAGAAAATAGATAAAGGGGAAATAAGGAAAAAATTAAATGTTCCTTTAGATAAAAAAATTATTTTATACGCTCCTACATGGAGAGAGAGTGATGATCATGGAAAATCGTATGCGATTAAACCGCCTATTCATTTCGATAAATGGGAAAAAATATTGGGAAATAATTATATTGTAATGTTTCGAGCACATCATATTACAAATAAAGTATTAGGTGTAAAATATAATGATTTTGTGAGAAACGTATCGGATTATCCGGAAGTAAATCATTTGATGATTGCTGCGGATATATTGATAACCGATTATTCTGCTATTGCCTTTGATTTTTCTATATTGTGCAAGCCTATTTTGATTTATGCGTATGATTATGAATCGTACTTGAAAAATCGAGGGGTGTATTTTGATATGAATCAAGAATATCCAAATGCTGTCTGTCGTACGGAAAGTGAACTACTCAGTAGAGTAACCGATCTTGATTATAGTAATGAATGTAAAAAAACTGAGAAATTTCGAGATAAATTTATTCAGTATAAAGGAAACGCGATTGAATGTTGTGTAAAAAATTTTTTAAATAACTGATAGAATGAGGAAAATATGAAGGTATTAATGGTAACAAATAAAGTGCGAACATATGCCCTAGGATTTCAAAATGTAATTATACCCTTACAAGAAATGGGACACACAGTTATATGGGCGGCGGATTTTTCTTATTTTATAGGAGTTAAAGAAGAAATTCCATGTATCACTGAGCAAATAGAGATAAATACAAATCCTTTTAAGCTTTGTAATATATTGGCATATCAACAATTAAAGGATATTATTAAAAAACACAAAATAGACGCAGTATATTGTAGTACGCCGATCGGGGGAGTATTAGCCCGTTGCGCAGCAAAAAAACAAAAAATATTTCCTGTGATTTATGCTGCACATGGATTTCTTTTCTTTAAAGGTGCACCACTTCTTAATAGGACGCTTTATAAATGGGTAGAGTTTATGCTTGCACATTGGACTGATGTTTTAATAACTATAAATAAAGAGGATTATGAAGCGGCTCGGAAATTTAAATTAAGAAGTAAAAGGTCTCCCTATCTTGTTCATGGAGCAGGTGTTAATGTAGGAATTTCTATTGACGTTGATAAAAACAGGAAACGTATAGAACTTGGCATTCCTCAGGATGCGTTTGTAATTGTGTCCGCAAGTGAATTAAATAAGAATAAAAATATAAAAGTTGTAATAGAAGCAATTTCGCAATTAGAGGATAAAAATGTTTTTTATGCAATATGTGGGGCGGGAGAAGAAGAAAATGCCTTACGTAAAATAGCAGATAAATTAAATTTAAGTAAGAATATATTATTTTTGGGGTATCGTACAGATGTATTAGAAATTATGAGTTGTGCAGATGTTTTTGTAATGTCATCTTTTAGAGAAGGAATTCCAAGAGCGTTACTAGAGGCAATGGATTTGGGACTACCATGCGTAGGGAGTAGAACACGTGGTCTTACAGATCTGATTGAAGATGGGGTTAGTGGGTATCTTTGCAATCC
>CANQCX010000024.1 GCA_947591115.1 uncultured Lachnospiraceae bacterium
ACAAATCCGAGCTTTGCGCGGATTTCGGGCAGCGATCGTTTTTCCAGCAGGATCCCGTCGATCGTTACCGTTCCGGTAAAGCCGAGATTCAACCCGACCAGTATTTTTAGCAGCGTGGATTTTCCTACCCCGTTTGCCCCGATCAGGCCGACGGCTTCCCGCTCCTTTACATGAAACGTAATGTCCGAAAGGATCTCTTTTTCTTTTTCATAAGCGAACGAAATTTGGCAGACGTCCAATTGATTTTGATTCATGCTCCGATCCCTCCGATCCGGTTTCCGATGAGCAGTATTATGGGATAACACCGGAACAGCAGCAAAATTCCTGCCCAAAATCCCAGCCACAGCCAATCCTGCCACCGCGGCAAAACCCTCTTTTTATGCGGCGCGCCGTTTTTCGGATATCCGCGCAGGAGCATACTGTCATATACCCGATCGGCTCGATCCATGCTCCGCAGCAGAAGCTGTCCCGCCAACGACCCCCAGACTTTAAAGTGGATGCCCTTCTGACGGGGCGCGCGCAGTGCATACGCCGCTGTGATCCGTCCGGTTTCTTCTAAAAGCAGCGTCAAATAGCGCCATGTCAGCAAAAACTGGGTAACCGCCGTCTGCGGCAGATGCAGCGCAAGAAGCGCGTTTCCGATCTGCTCTACGGTCGTCGTGGCGATAAAAAGGTACGCTGCCAGTACGCTGAAAATCCCTTTGAGAGCCAGCGTAAGAAAAGAGAAAACTCCGGTGCTTAGCTTGATGCCGCCGACCACGACTGCCGTACGGTCCAAAAAAGGATTGCAGATTCCGACCAGACAGACCAGAAGAAGCACCGGACGCAGCCTTTTAAGGCAGTCCCCCAGCGGCGCCTCCGCCAAAATGCATACGGCTGCCGGATAGACGCACATCCCTGCCGTTCCAAGCACATCGTATTTGGGAAACGATACGGTAATCCCAATATAAAAAACAGTTAAAACAAACTTAACCAGCGGATGAAGCCGATTCACCCACTGGTCTCTTTTTGCCAACTGCTCCATATGATAAATTTCCAAAATTGCGTTTTCGGTCCTACTCATCTGATTTTACCCGTTTATGCAGAAGCTTCCGGAAAAACCGGAACAGATAGCAGCCTCCGACACATAAAAACACAACCGCCGCGCTTCCCGCGATTCCGGAAAAAGCCGTACCGAGCGGCGACTGCGAGTCCGCAAACGCGTAATCCGGCAGAAGCGCCGTCGCGCTCTGCATCCGATCCGCCGTCTGATAAACGCCGCCCTCCGCTTCCAGATCGGTTTTGCCCGTCATGCGTTCGATGGACCATTCCAGACCGTCCGGATCAGAAGACGCCGCCAGTGAAAACAACCCGCCGGTCACGACTGCCGCAGCAGCCAAAACAGCAAGCGTTTTCAGAAACGAAAGTTTTCCTTTTTGGCTTTCTTCCGGCGCACTGCAATACAAGAGATTTGGCCTTGCCTCATAGACAAATACCAGAACCGCCGCCGTAATCAGTCCCTCAACCAATCCGATCGCAAGATGAATCGGCTGCATAACGCCCAAAAACGCGGCAAACGGAAGTTCCGTAATACGGGATGCCGTCGTTTCCAAAACGACGCTGAACGCGCCAAGCTGCAGAGAAACCATACATCCCAAAACCGACGCCGCAATGATCTTGGCTCTGGTCATTCCTTTTTTCATCATTGGCTTCCAGATTGCCAGCGCACCGATAAAGCAGCCGTAAAAAGCCATATTCCAAATATTGCACCCCAGCGCCAAAAGACCTCCGTCTGCAAATAGCAGACATTGGATCAAAAGAACGCCGATCATAGTCAAAAATCCCGCGTACGGCCCTACGATCGCAGACAACAGCAAACCGCCGCATAAATGTCCGCTTGAGCCGGTACCCGGAATCGAAAAATTGATCATCTGCGCCGCAAATACAAACGCTCCCATCACTCCCATTACGGGAATTTTTTTGTGATCGTCCTCTAAACGTATCTGTTTTAGAGAATAAGCTGCCGCCGCAGCAGAACATGCATACATGGCTCCCGCAACCGCCGGAGCCACCAAAGCATCCGCCATATGCATTTTTGTCTCCCCCTTCCTTGCGCGTTTACTCTTATGAGTTTATCACTTTACTATAACAGCGCAAGCCCCCATGGGGGATATTTTTGTATCTTCTTTTCTTACTTGTCCGCCGGAACGTCTTTTATGGAGAAGCTGATTCTGCCAAGCTTGTCTTTTCCGAGGCAGACCACCTTGACCTTATCGCCCAGCGTCAAAACGTCCTCTACCCTGTTGATCCGCTCTTTTGCAATTTTGGAAATGTGAACCATTCCTTCCTTGCCCGGAGCGAATTCTATGAACGCGCCGAATTCCTTGATGCTTACGACGGTTCCGGTAAAGATCTGTCCCGCCTCAAAATCGGTGGTAATCGTTTCGATCATTTCGATCGCTTTTTGGATCATCGCTTTGTCGGTTCCGCATACGGAAAC
This sequence comes from uncultured Lachnospiraceae bacterium, assembly GCA_947591115.1. Classification (GTDB taxonomy): domain Bacteria; phylum Bacillota; class Clostridia; order Lachnospirales; family Lachnospiraceae; genus Roseburia. The sequence goes on from CANQCX010000024.1 coordinate 2,480, forward strand.
AGAGCCGTCCTCCGTAATGTCGATCTTGACATCCGTACGCGCAATGATCTCGTTGATGGTCTTTCCTTTCTGACCTACCACATCGCCGATCTTATTCGGATCGATAACGATCTGCTCGATCTTCGGCGCCCATTTGCTGACTTCTTTTCTCGGCTCGGAAATGGCTTTACTCATAACCTCGTCCATAATGTAAAGTCTTGCCTCTCTCGTTCTGGCGATCGCTTCTTCGACGATCGGGCGCGTCAGACCATGAATCTTAATATCCATCTGGATCGCGGTAATGCCGTCGTGCGTACCGGTCACTTTGAAATCCATATCTCCAAAGAAGTCTTCCAATCCCTGAATATCGGTCAAAACAATATAATCGTCATCCGTATCTCCGGTTACCAGTCCGCAGGAAATTCCTGCAACCATTTTTTTAATCGGAACGCCCGCCGCCATCAGCGACATGCAGGATGCGCAGGTAGACGCCATCGAAGTGGAGCCGTTTGATTCAAAGGTTTCGGAAACCGCACGAATCGCATACGGAAATTCTTCCACATCCGGAAGCACAGGGATCAGCGCACGCTCCGCGAGCGCGCCATGTCCGATCTCACGCCGTCCCGGTCCTCTGGACACTTTGGTCTCCCCGACCGAATACGACGGGAAATTGTACTGGTGCATATAACGCTTTGTCGTGATATTGGCGTCCAGACCGTCGATCTTTTGTACCTCGGAAAGCGGCGCCAGCGTTACTACGTCGCAGATCTGCGTCTGTCCGCGGGTAAACATGGCGGAGCCATGAACTCTCGGAATGATATCCACTTCCGCTGCCAGAGGCCGGATCTGGTCGATGGCGCGTCCGTCCGGACGCTTGTGGTCTTTTAAGATCATCTTGCGGACCGTCTTTTTCTGGTACTGATAAACAGCCTCGCCCAGTACGGCAAGCCATTCCTCGTTATCCGCAAACGCCTCCTCCAGCTTTTCTGTGATCTCTTTGATATTTTCTTCCCGTTTCTGCTTTTCGTCGGTAAAGACCGCGTCCTCCATCTGCTCCGGCGGAACGATCTCGCGGATCGCCGCAAACATTTCCTCCGGAATCGCGCAGCTGGTATATTCATGCTTCGATTTTCCGACCTCTGCGCAGATCTGATCGATAAATGCAATGATCGTCTGATTGACCTCATGACATTTGTAGATGGCTTCGATCATTTTTGCTTCCGGAATCTCGTTCGCTCCGGCTTCGATCATGATTACCTTTTCCCTTGTGGAAGCAACGGTCAGCATCAGATCGCCCTCATCCCAGTCCTTCTGGGACGGATTTACGATAAATTCGCCGTTTTTCATACCCATCTGCGTCATTGCGCATGGTCCGTCAAACGGGATATCCGAAATCGTCGTTGCAAGCGCGGCGCCAATCATAGCCACGATTTCCGGACGGCACTCCGGATCCACCGACATGACCATATTGTTTAACGTAACGTCGTTCCGATAATCCTTCGGAAACAGCGGACGCATCGGACGGTCGATGACACGCGAGGTCAGAACGGCATTCTCGGACGCCTTTCCCTCACGCTTGTTAAATCCGCCCGGAATTTTTCCGACTGCGTACATTTTTTCCTCGAATTCCACGCTCAGCGGGAAAAAGTCAATCCCGTCACGCGGTTTGTCCGAAGCGGTAGCCGTTGATAAAACGGTCGTATCGCCGTATTTTAATAATGCTGCTCCGTTCGCCTGCGCGCACACTCTGCCGATATCGACCGTAAGCGTTCTTCCGGCAAGCTCCATTGAATAAGTTTTGTACATATATGTGCTCCTTCTGCATAAGTGATAAAGTAAAAAAGAGCGGTTTTTCTGCTCCGCTCTTTTCCTGTTTTGCATACAAAACGCTGACTGCGCCTTATATCCTATTTTCTGAGTCCCAAACGCTCAATCAGAGAACGGTATCTCTCAATATCCAGATCTTTCAGGTAAGAAAGCAATCCTCTTCTCTGACCAATCATTTTCAGCATTCCTCTTCTGGAATGATGATCTTTTGGATTTACCTTTAAATGCTCGGTAAGCTCCTGAATCCTAGCGGTCAGAATCGCTACCTGAACTTCCGGCGATCCGGTATCGTTCGGCGTTCTGCCGTACTCTGCAATAATTGCCTGTTTCTTTTCTTTTGCGATCATGTGATGATCCTCCTTTTTTTGATAAATGCCCGATGAAACAAATACTCAGCAGAAGGTCGGAGTGTCCATCTACCGAATATGGGCTGCATACTTAGATACTATACCACAGGTAAATCTTATTGTAAATCTTTTTTTCAATAACCGTAACCGTTTATAAATACCGAACCACGCAGATCGGGGAACGGTAAAACGCGTTCGAGATCTTAATTCCGTCTTTTTTATTGCTGGCGTGTACGATCTTCCCGTTGCCGATATAGATCGCTACATGGTTGATCCGTTTGCCGCTTCCGTAGAAAAACAAATCGCCCGGCTGCGCTTCCGAAGCGCTGATCTTTGTTCCGTAGCTTGGCTGCGCTTTTGAAGAATGCGGCAGATAAATTCCGTATTTTGCATAGATCTGCATCGTAAATCCGGAGCAGTCTACGCCGTTGGTCAGGCTTGTCCCGCCCCACCGGTAGCGGTTGCCTACAAACTGGCACGCATAGTTGACCAGAGACGCCCTTGCGCTGGAAACCCCGCTTCCAAAGCGTACCTCCGACATCGTCTGTGCGGTCGGAAGTTTTTCCGAGATCGTGACATACTCTGCGGCAACGTAACCGTTTTCCGAATCTATTTCTACCTGAACCCAGTCGCCCAGATCCGCAACCAGCGTCAAATCCTCGCCTTTGCCTACTACGGACAGGATTCCGGACTCCGTAGACGCTTCCTCGCGTACGCGCAGGGAATCCACCTGTACGGACGCAACCGTTTTCAGCTCCTCTTTTGCTACTGCAAGAGCTTCCTCTCCGGTCAGAAGATATTCGCTTTTGACATATCCGGTTACATTTCCGGAGGTAATGCTGCTCCATTCTCCATCGACGGATAAGATCTCACAGGCATTGTGATTGGTCATCTTTCCGACGATCTCGCTGTCTGTAGAAGCTTCCTTGCGCACGTTCAGATTGCCCTCGGACACGACCGTAACGCCCAGATTGGTATATCCGCAAAAAGAAGTATCCGTCTCCGTCTGTCCCGCCGCTACCAGATTGGTATCGGTATCTACGACTTCTACGCAGCTAAAATCATGGAACACATCCGAAACTCCCGACGTCAGCGAAACGGACTGCTGGTTTTCGTTATTCATTACCGTAGTGATCCCCGCGGTCAGATTCGCGGCATCTTTTCGTTCGACATCCTCCGGCTTCTGCCCTGCAGAGGCGCAAACTCCGGATAACATCGTCGTAAACAGCATTACGGCTCCAACTTCAATTTTCATTCTCTGACTAAACTTCATGTGCTCCTCCACCCCGTTCATACCGGTAAAGTATGTTCCGCTTCTCTGATCGTGAAATTTTTGGTACGGATATGAGTATAGCAAGCAAAATTAACATTGTCAACACACTTGTGTAATATTTTTGTAATAAGTCTCCGCCATGCAGCGGTCGCAATTCATTTGATAACGCAGTTCTTCTACGCTTGCAAATTTCATTTCCTGCCGGAGAAATTCAAGGAACTGTACCTCTACCGTCTGTCCGTATACATCCTGACAAAAATCCATAATATAGGTTTCCACGCCAATCCGGTTTTCATTCGAAACAGTCGGTTTTTTTCCGACATTGGAAACGCCCTTGTACCATTTTTCCCCAATGACCACGCGCGTAACATACACGCCGTTGGGCGGAAGGAGCTTTTCTTCGGGAAGGAGCATATTGATGGTCGGAACCCCGAGTTTTCTTCCCAGCTTCCTGCCATGCACAATGCGGCTTCTCACGAAATATTCATAGCCGAGAAGATGATTGGCTTTTGCGATATTGCCCTTTTCGATTTCTTCCCGCACATAGGTGCTGCTGATATCGCGGCCGTCCTCCTGCACCTTTTTCACGACAATCGTCCGGTAGCCAAACTCTGTTTCCCGCTCTTTGAGCAGCCGGTAATCGCCTGCGCGCTGATAGCCGAAGTGAAAATCATCCCCGACTACCATGCACTTTATGTTCAGTCGTTTTACGATCCATGCAATAAAGGACACCGGATCCATCTGCCTGACTTCCTGCGTAAACGGACATTCGATCAGGTAATCTATGCCGGTGTTCTCAAAGATTATATGTTTTTCTTCATTTGTCGTCAGTACCTTTACCGGCTTGTTCCCTACCTGTTTTTTCGGGGGGATATCAAACGTAAACACGACCGTACGATAGCCGCAGAGATTCCCCTGCTCCATGAGCGTTTCCATCAAAAGCTCATGCCCTCTGTGCAGTCCGTCAAATTTACCCAGCGTGATTACCGTCGGCTCCGTTATCTCAAAATCCAGTGTATTTTTTATATATTCCATAGCATTCCATAAAATCAATCCATAAAAAGCTTTACCGGATGAAATTCGTCCGGCGCTTTCTGATAAGCGTAAACTCCGGTAAATTTCCCGTTTTCGTTGTAGATCCGCACCTGTTCGCCGTCTTTTAAAACGGGTGCGTCCAAAAGCAGCCGCCGAGGAAGCTTGTTCCCGTTTGCCAGCAGCCGCTCCGCCTCAGGCAGCGCGGCCGCCCTCGGCAGTCCGGAAAAAACCGCGTCCACCGGAAGCAGCCATTTTTTAAGGTCCTCCCGTTCGATATCCGAAAGGCGGTGCGCCTGACTCAGCGTAAAATCCGCTACTCTTGTACGAAGCAGAGATTTCATGCAGCCGTAGCATCCCAGCCGGTCTCCGATATCCTTGCAAAGCGTCCGGATGTACGTTCCTTTCGAGCAGCGTACCCGAATGCGCACCTCCGGCAGGTTCAGTTCCAAGATTTCCAGCTCATAGATCCGTACCTTTCTGGCTTTGCGCTCAACCGTAATGCCTTTCCGCGCCAGATCGCACAGCTTCTGCCCCTGCACCTTCAGCGCGGAATACATCGGCGGTATCTGCTCGTATTCGCCGACAAAGGAAGCGACGGCGTTTCGCACCTCCTGCTCGTCCGCCCGCACTTCCATTCGGTGCAGCACTGTTCCCGTCATGTCCTGCGTATCGGTTTCCACCCCAAGCAGCAGAACCGCTTCGTACTCCTTGTCCGTATCCGTTAAAAGTCCGCACACCTTCGTCGCTTTTCCCAGACAAACCAAAAGCACGCCCTCCGCCTCCGGATCCAGCGTTCCGGTATGGCCGATTTTCTTTTGATGAAAAATCCCGCGCATTTTCGCTACAACGTCAAACGAGGTATAGCCTTTTTCTTTGTATACGTTTATGATTCCGTTTATCATTGTTCTGCAAATCCTATAATTTTTCCGAAACGGCGGCTAAAATCCGTTGTTCCGCCGCTTCCTTCGGACCGTCCAGCGTACAACCCGCCGCTTTTATGTGACCGCCGCCTCCCAGCGATACCGCTATCTCGGCAACGTTTACGTCTCCGTTGACGCGGAGGCTTGCTTTAAACGTCCCGTCTTCATTCTCATACAGAAAAACCGCGACCTTTACGCCCTTTGTCACGCGAAGCTGGTTTACGATCCCGTCCAGATGCTTCGGAAGCACGCCAAACCGATTCATTTCCTCCCGCGTGATCACGCTGACGATACAGGCGTCGTCCAGATACAGTCGGCTGTTGAGCAGCGCCTGACCTAAGATCCGGTTCTGCGCGTACGTTTTGGTATAAAATGTTTCATCCACGATCTTCGGATAGTCGATGCCCTTCTGCATCAGGATCCCCGCAATGTTCATCGTCTTTGCCGACGTACAGGAATACTGGAAGACACCGGTATCGTGTATCATGCCCGTATAGATGCATTCCGCAATCTCTTTGGTAATCTTTTCTTCGTCCATAAGCTCAAACACCAGCTCGCAGGTGGAACTGGCATCCGGATCGATGCAGTTGACCTCTGCAAAAGCCTGATTGCTGATGTGATGGTCGATGCAAAACGTATGCTTTGCCGTTTCAAAATATTTTGCCGCTTCGCCCAGCCGTCCGGTGTCTCCGCAGTCCAAAGAGAAGAAAAGATCAAATTGAACAGTGTCCATGTACGTGCTCCGTATCTCTTCGGAGCGGCTTAAAAAGCGGAAAATATTGGGAATCGGCTCCAGATACAGCCGGACGTCCGTCTGCGGATAATATGTCCGAATATAATTGTATACGGCAAGCGTAGATCCGGCGCAGTCTCCATCCGGACGCACATGCCCCGCAATCCCGACCGTTTTCATTCCCTTTAGCACATCGTCCAGCTTCATGCGTTCTCCCCGCTTTCCCTGTCCGCCTCCGTCTTTTGGATTACCTCGTCAATTTTCTTTGACATCCGGATGCCGTATTCGATCGACTGATCCAGAATAAACCGTATTTCCGGCGTGTTCCGGAGATTGACGGACTTTGCAAGTCTTGTGCGGATAAATCCTTCGGCGGATTTTAAGCCTTTGAGGGTGTCCTGCTGCGCTTTCTCATCTCCAAGCACGCTGATATATGCTTTGGCTGTTTTCAGATCCGGCGCAACCTCCACCGCTACTACGCTTGTCATGGAGCTGATCCGCGGATCTTTGATCTCTCCGCGGATGATATTCGACAGCTCCCGCATGACTTCTTCGTTGATGCGGATATTTTTTAAACTGTTCTTTCTCATGACATTCTGCTTCCTATCTTGGTACTTCTACCATTTTATAAGCCTCTACGATATCCAGCTCCTGAATATCGTTAAAGCCTTCAAATACCAGACCGCATTCAAATCCGGTTTTTACTTCCTTCACATCATCCTTAAAACGCTTTAAGGATGCCAGCGGTCCTTCAAAAATCTGAGTTCCTTCCCGTAAGATACGAACTTTGCAGCCGCGCTCCATGATTCCGTCCAAAACATAGGAGCCTGCAATATTTCCAACGCCGGAGGCTTTGAAAATCTGCCGGATTTCCGCATGGCCGATGATCTTTTCCTCGAAGATCGGATCCAGCATTCCCTTCATGGCGGCTTCTACATCCTCGATGGCGTTGTAGATGACCTTATACAGCCGTACGTCAACGCCTTCGCGATCCGCCGTAACTTTGGCGATCGGATCCGGACGCACGTTAAAGCCTATGATGATCGCATTGGAAGCGGATGCCAGAATCACATCGGATTCATTGATCGCGCCGACGCCTCCATGAATGACCTTTACGACAACTTCTTCATTGGAAAGCTTGACAAGGCTTTGCTTTACGGCTTCTACGGAACCCTGTACGTCCGCCTTTACAATGATGTTCAGCTCCTTCATGCTGCCGGACTGGATCTGTGAAAACAGATCATCCAGAGACATTTTTGCTTTGGTATCTTCGATCAGCTTATTCTTTTCTTCGGAAATATAGGTATCTGCGAACGCTTTCGCTTCCTTTTCCGAATCGGTGCATACAAATGTTTCTCCGGCGGACGGTACGCTGTTTAATCCGAGAATTTCAACCGGCGTCGATGGGATCGCTTCTTTTACGCGCCGTCCCTTATCGTCGATCATGGCGCGCACCTTTCCGTAGCTGCTTCCGCAGGCGATCGGATCCCCGACGTGCAGCGTTCCCTTTTGAACGAGAACCGTTGCGACGGCTCCGCGCCCTTTATCCAACTGCGCCTCGATTACAAGGCCTCTGGCGTTCCGCTTCGGATTTGCTTTCAGCTCCAATACCTCCGCTGTCAGAAGGATCATTTCCAGCAAATTGTCGATTCCTTCTTTTGTATGCGCGGACACCGGACAAAATACTGTACTTCCGCCCCAGTCCTCCGGAATCAGTTCATATTCGGAAAGCTCCTGTTTTACCTTTTCGATATTTGCACTTGGCTTATCGATCTTATTGATGGCTACGATGATCTCCACTCCGGCGGCTTTCGCATGGTTGATTGCCTCAACCGTCTGCGGCATGACGCCGTCGTCCGCTGCAACGACCAGAATGGCAATATCCGTCGAATTCGCCCCCCGCATACGCATTGCCGTAAATGCTTCATGTCCCGGCGTATCGAGGAAGGTAATATTCTGGTTGTTTATGGAAACTACGGAAGCGCCGATATGCTGTGTAATACCGCCGGCTTCCCTGTCCGTTACGCGCGTGGAGCGGATGGCATCCAAAAGCGAGGTCTTGCCATGGTCAACGTGCCCCATGACGCATACAACCGGAGGACGGCTAACCATCGTGCTTTCATCCTCTTCTTCCTCTTTTAACAGCTCCGCAATGACGTCGATCTTTTCTTCTGCTTCGCAGATATAGTTGAATTCCAGCGCGATTTCTTCCGCTGTTGCAAAATCGACCTCCTGATTGACCGTTACCATCTGTCCCTTCAGGAAAAGCTTTTTCACGATCGTAGAAGGCTGCAGCTTCATATGCTCCGCCAGCTCGCGGATCGTCAGCTTCTCCGGAAGCGTAATGGTCTTGATCACATCTTCCTCTGCCTTCGGCTGCTGCGGCTGCTGCGGTTTTTTCCTTCCGCCATGTTTTTCCAGATTGATGTAATTTTCCTGACGTTTGCTGCCCAGTTTGTCATGATCCTGATGACGGCTGTTCTTGCGGTCCGTACCGCCGCGCTCGCGGCTTTCCTTTCCTCTGACCTCTTCCGCCGCAGCAGTTGTTTCCTTATTAAATTTATCCATCTCACGATCGAAGCGCGATTTGCCCCGTCCATTATTGTTTCCATTCGCATTGCCGTTATTCCCGCGAAAATTCGCGTTGCCGCGTTCGCCCTGCGCTCTGGACGGACGCTCGCCCTGCGGTCTGCCGCCGGAAACGCGGTTTGCGCTGCGTTCGCCCTGAGGACGGTTCGTCTGGCTGCGCTCGCCCTGCATTCTCTGCGGACGCTCGCCCTGCGGTCTGCCGCCGGAAACGTGGCCTGCGCCGCGTTCGCCCTGCAAACGCTCCGCCTGCTGTGCGCGCAATGGCCGGTTTTCCTTCCCTTCCTCCTGATTATTCGCCGTACGCTCGCTGATCGGACGCATCGCGCGTTCTCCGACCGGACGCGGACGGATGATATGGTTTTCCGGTCTGGAAGCAGCCATTCCGTTTCTGCGCGCGCCGCGTTCTCCTCCGCGAACGCCTCCTGCCTGCTTCTGCGCGCCGTTTCCCTGTCCCGGTCTTCTCTGCTGTTTGCTGTACTGCGCATTAAATACTGCGGAAATGCTGGATTTTTTCTTCGGTCTTTCCGGCCGGTCGTCTTTTTTGCGCTTTTCATCGCCCTGCGCCGGTTGTTTTGCCGGTGCTGCCGGTCTTTTTTCTGCAGAATCTTTTCTGCTTGGCGCTTCTTTTTTTACCGCCGCTTGTTTTGCATTCTCCGGTGCCTCCGGAGCTTTTGATACCGTCGAAGCTGCCGGTGCTGCCGGTGCTTTCAGAGCCTCCGGTGCTTTCGGAGCCTCCGGTGCTTTCGGCTCCGCCGGTGCTTCCTGCGCTTTCGGTTCCGCCGATGCTTTTGATTCCGCCGGCGCTTTCGGTTCCGACGGTGTTTTTGATTCCGTCGGTGCTTTTGATTCTGCCGGTGCTTTCGCCGCCGGAGACGCCGGTGCTTTCGCCGCCGATGCCGCTGGATATTGTTTCCTTACAATTTCCTGCGCCGCATCCTCCACGTTGCTGGAAGCGCTTTTTACCGCATATTCCGTCGTACTCAATACATTGAGTACATCCTGTGATTTTATATTCAATTCTTTTGCAAGTTCATGAACTCTCATTTTTGCCATATATTTTGTTTCCTCCATTATTCAGTTTTATACGCGATCAGTCTGTTTTCAATGGCTTTTGCCAGATTTTCATCTGTGATCGCCAGCAAGACGCGAAAATTTTTTCCGGTATACCTGCCGAGTTCCTCCCTCGAACCGAACCGATAGCAGGTTACTTCATAATAATTCGTCATATTGGTAAATTTTTTTACCGTATTATCGGAAGCATCCTCCGAAATGATAACCAAAAATGCTTTTCGGGTTTTTACCGCTTTTTCGACTGAAAATTCTCCGCTTGCCACTTTTCCGGCTTTTGCCGCAAGACCGATCATCGGCAGTACGCTATTTTGCAAATGCGTTCATCTCCTTTTCCAGTTTCTCATAAATTTCCTGAGGAATCGATATTTTCAAGGAGCGCTCCAAGCCTTTGGAACGAACTGCCAGTTTCAGGCATTCCGGATTGGGACAAAGGTATGCCCCGCGGCCGTTTTTCTTCCCTTCCGCATCCAGTACCACCTCGTCCTCCGGTGTCCGTATGATGCGGATCAGTTCCTTTTTGCCTTTCATTTCGCGACATCCGACGCATTGCCTTACCGGAACCTTTTTATTTGCCATAATTACTCCTCATCATCGCCGTCCTGCTCATATGCTTCGTCCTCCGCGTATTCGTCGTCTTCCGCGTATTCGCCGTCTTCTGCGTATTCGTCGTCCTCCGCGTATTCGCCGTCTTCTACGTATTCGCCGTCCTCCGCGTATTCGCTGTCTTCTGCGTATTCGCTGTCCTCCGCGTATTCGCCGTCCTCTGCATATTCGCCGTCTTCTACATATTCATCTTCATAATATTCATCATAATCTTCATCTTCATAATCATTCTCATAATCCAGAAAATCTCCGGCTTCACGCGCCTGCGTTTCGCTCTTGATGTCGATTTTGAATCCGGTCAGACGGGCAGCCAGTCTTGCATTCTGTCCCTCTTTTCCGATTGCCAGAGACAACTGATAATCCGGCACTACGACTTTTGCGGTTTTTTCTTCCGCATCGGCAATGACCGAAATGACTTTTGCAGGACTAAGCGCATTCTGAATCAAAATTGCAGGATTTTCGTCCCATGTGATGATATCGATTTTTTCGCCGCGCAGTTCGTTGACAATGGCGTTGACGCGCGCGCCGTTCATTCCCACGCATGCGCCTACCGGATCCACGTCCGGATCGTTTGACCATACGGCGATCTTTGTCCGGCTTCCTGCTTCTCTCGAAATCGCTTTAATCTCGACGATGCCTTCTTTTACTTCCGTAACCTCCGATTCAAAGAGCCTCTTGACCAGCTCCGGATGGGTTCGAGATACCAGTATCTTTGGCCCTTTATTGGTTGCCTTAACCTCCAGAACATAAACCTTAATCCGCTCGGTCGGTTTAAACACCTCTCCCCGAATCTGTTCGTTCTCGGTCAAAAGCGCATCCGCTTTTCCGAGGTTAATGCTGACATTTCTGCCGACATAACGCTGCACAACTCCGGTAATGACATCTTTTTCCTTACTGCTGTATTCATCTAAAATAACCTTGCGCTCTTCCTCGCGGATCTTCTGCAGGATGACATTTTTCGCATTCTGCGTTGCGATCCGTCCAAATTCTTTGGACTGCACTTCGATCTGTACGATGTCTCCCAGCTCGTACCCGCCGTCGATCATGCGTGCATTCGGAAGGGAAATCTCCTCTACCTGATCGGTCACTTCCTCTACTACGGTCTTTTCCTGATAGCAGTGGAATTCGCAGGTGTCCGGATCAATGACGACTTTGATGTTGTCTGATTTTCCGAAATGATTCTTGCACGCTGTCACAAGAGAATTTTCAATTGCTTCCAGCAGGGTTTCTTTGCTGATATTTTTCTCCTGCTCCAATATTGTTAATGCTTCCAACAACTCACTGTTCATTTTTTATCCTCCTTAAAAATCGATCGCCTGACGGATCAATGCGATATCCGCCCGTTGAAAGGTAAGCGTTTCGCCGTTTTCCGCTGCAATCGCAACCATGTCATGGTCATATGCTTTTAATTTCCCGAAAAATTCTTTGGAGCCGTTCATAGACCGGTATGTCCGAATTTCAACGTCCTTGCCCATATTACGGACAAAATCTTTTTCCTTTTTCAGCGGCCTTCCCAATCCCGGAGAGCTTACTTCAAACGTATACGAATCCGGAATGAAATCCGCTTCATCCAGCAGGACGTTCATTTCTCTGGCAACGGCTTCGCAGTCATTGATGGTAATGCCCCCTTCCTTGTCGATGTAGGCTCTTAAATACCAGACGCTTCCTTCTTTGACATACTCGACGTCAACCAGCTCAAACTTCATCCTGTCTAGGATCGGCAATATCAAAGCTTCGGTCTTTGCCTCATACTCGCTTGCTTTTGACAAATGATGCACCTCTTTTCTATCCCTATGACGTGAATTGAGAGAGGACTTTTGCCCTCTCTCAACCTTAGTCTCTATGTTATCTTCTAAAGAATAGCACTCTTGATCCAAAAATGCAAGCAATTTTCAAAAAAAACCGTTCAAAATCCCATCAATGGCATCCATGACAACGACCGCAGTCTCCGCCGCAGGAAGCAGATCCGCCCTTCTTCTTATCTTTATAAATGCTGCGCACCGCCAAAAACACAACTGCCGCCAATATCATCAAAACAATTACCGTACCTGCTATATGATCCATTTCCCTTGCTCCTTTCACGTTTCGATTACTTTTATCGTTTTCACAATCTGCTTATCTTTTATGTTAGTATACACTAACCTATATTAGAAGTCAATAACCTTTCCCTTTTTCCGTTCCTTTTTCTTGGACTTTTTTTCGGACTATGATATAATAATGGATATTATACCGCGCGTATGCAGC
>CANQCX010000025.1 GCA_947591115.1 uncultured Lachnospiraceae bacterium
CTTTCCGGAGCTATCCGTCAGGCGTATGTACATCTTGCTTAAAGACAGGTTGCTCTCTTCCTCTTCCTCATCCAGATAGACCAGAAAACGAAGATACTCAACGCTGGAAACATCCGCTGTGTCATTGTCGTCCGCTTCAAAGGTTCCCAGACGCTCAGCTGTTTGAGTATGCCGGTCGTTGGAAGTATCGGAATACCAATGAAGTACCTTGGTTTCGCCCGCTTTTTCTTCTTCCACTTCAAATGTCTGAACCATGCCTCCTTTGGAAGACATTGCGGAAAAATTTTCTGCAAACCGGTCCGGCTCGGTTACCGTGCTTTCGGCAGCTACGTTTCCGTAATGCGTAGCGAGATTCCGGATGGTAAACGTAAAGATGGACTGATCGTCAAAAAAGTTCTGAAACGCTTTATTCACATTGGAGATATCTACCTCTTTTTCCACCTGCAGTTCATTCTGATCCGGAAAGTTAAACATGACCTCCAGATTGGATTCCCACATTCCGCGCTCCATGAAGTACATAACCAGTTTATGTTCCGATGTATTTGCTCCCTTTAAAGAAAAGGAACTGATTACCTCCGGATTGCCGGAACTGTTACTTGTATTGTTGTAATTACTTCCTTTATCCGCATTGCTTCCGCTTGCCTTTACCTTGCTGACGGTAGATTGTTTCTTCTGAAAATCAATTGTTCCGGTTACCTCTCCGTGGTCTCCGCCTACGTCCAATGCCAGTTGACCGTCAATATATACCCATACATCGTCATCTCCGGAAAACTGGAAGGTAATCGGTACTTCATGTCCTTCCCGATCCAATACTGTCCCGTTATTCGTCAGGGAAAAGGTCAATTCCATTTTCATTCCGTAACCGTAATTGTATTCCGAAGCAACGCTTACGCCGTTGTTTTCATTAAACGGGAAAAATCCATACTCATTGGAAAGAGGATCTTTCCCATCCGCCGTTCCATTGGATTGCAGATTTTTCGACCAGTTTTGCTTGCCGCTGTCTTTCAGATAATACTGCCCGCCGCCGTCCTGCTTCATGGCAAGCGTGGTATCCGCACTGTTAAAATACCAATAGTCTACCCCATTACTGCCAACATCTTTTTTCGTAAACGGGAACAGCACATCCTCATAGATTTCGCCAAGTTTGGTATTTTTACTGTTATTTCCTAAAAGAAAGCTTTCACTGAAATACGGCATTGCCGCTTCATTCTTTGCTGTCCGCAGTTCGCCATTCACCAATTGGGAATAGGCGAGTCCCCATGTTGCGTATGCATATAATTTCTCGCCATAATAATTATCGCCGCCATACACATCCAAATTGGAATTGTTATTCGCCATAAACCGCTTATATTGGCTGCTGGCCGTATCGGAGTTAAACCCATACAAATTCAAAGTATCCGCGATTTTGCCAAATTGAGAACCCCATCCTTGGACACTTGGCTGAAACTGTCCGGTATAAATCGGGTCGGATGCATTTACGGAAGCATAATAATCGCTGAGCGCCTGATCCAGCTGTCGGAAATTGACCCAGTTTCTGTGTGAGGCTCCTTTGTATTCCCCGTAATTGTCGCGGTTTTGCCCGTTCAGCTCATAATCCGTATAATAATCATAGAATGTGGTATCTACATAAAGCGTGCTCGCCTGCCGGTTAAATGCCTCTTTCCCAATATCCACTACGTCGCTGCCTTTTCCGGTTTCCGCGTCACGCACGGTATAGACCTCATCCCAATAACCTCCGCGCGCGCCTCCGCTATAGATAACCGAATCGCTTGTATCGGCATAGAAGCAGGGGCTGGTCAATCCTACCGGAACATCCAGCAGATCTGTTCCGTCGCCATTGGCGGATTCTCTTCCCGCCGATGCATATGCTGCGAAACGGACCTTCGTATACCCTGCCGGTAACTGGGCGCTGTATACGTCGTCCCATGTGTTTGTGCCTTCCGTGTGCTGCGCCTCTTTGTCCATTTTCACGGTCTGCATTTGACCGCTGCCATTTGTAGCATAACACCACATCTGACCGTCCGACGGCATCCCCTTTCCGCCGTTTTGTACATCATCCGTTCCGGCATAGGACAATTTGGAGAGCGCCGCATCAAAATATACCGTCTTTGCGCTGTAATATTCTTCCGTTGCAGATGCGGTTTTGTTTCCTCCGATGGTTACCACGTTCGCGCTTTCCGGATTCGTCCACAAAAAATGATACTTTACTCCGTTATAGGCAACCGTAATCACGTCGTTTTGCGCAATCCCCTCCGTAAACGTGTAACTATACATACCAGAAGCGGCATCTTTTACCAGAGGGGTCGCCGATAGTTTCTCTCCATACGCGATTTCAATGGTTGCTTCGTTTTCGGCTGCAAAATCTGCTGCCTTAAAATAAATTGTTTTTCCCTTTAACGATGTCTGAGCCGCCCGTTTTCCCCACGCAGAGCTATTTGCCTGAGGTCCGCCCGCACTTTCTGTTGCTCCATAATAAAATGTATTACAGCTGTTTTTATCAAACATAAAGGAAGAATCCCATGTTCCTCCTATTTTTCCGAATAGCTCATAGGTCTGCGATTCGGTCTCCCAACCCGATGCTTCGCTGGAAAACGTCATCTGAAACTGCAGTACGGAATACGGCGTTTCTCCTTCGTTTGCCGGAATCGTTCCGGAAAACAAACCTTTCTCTCCCGCAACCTCCGTAAACGCTACCGTCTGTTCCAAAGGAGCAGGCTCATCTCCTTCAACTCCGTTAAAAATTCCCGATACCGACGCTACTTCCCCCGTCATATCTTTAAAATAGACGGTTTCGCCTTGCTGAGTCGGAGGAGCGGTGTCCAGCTGGTACAGGTCTGTCTTCCTCTTACCGCCGTTGCTGTCGTATTCATTATTTAATTTAAAACAATTTCCACTGTCATAATCGAGGGTAATATCAACGGTTTGCGCACTGAGATCACCTCCACTTGGAAAACTGGTCCCTTTTACAAATATAACCTTTGTATAATCGCCTTCATAATCATGCTTCCAGATTTTTCCTGATGCACCATCCGGCGGCGTCAAGTCAGTTTCCGTCATTGCGATAGGACTTTCATATTTTCCGGAACCCTGTCCGCCAAATAAATAGATGCTTATGGTAGTGCTATCTTCCCAATATCCGCTTGCTCCCGATGTGTCAAAATAGATGGTATGTTGTTCGGCTGCTTCTACAACCGTCCCCTTCGACATGTTGACCGGAAGAAGTCCAATCAACATCATAAGAACTCCAAAAAGGGCCATGCCAGACATGAACCTGCGTTTCAATCTCACCATTTTCTAAATTCCCCCTTACACTTAGAAGTGTTTCAAAAAGCAGACTTTTTGAAACAAGTGATTTATAATATAAAAAAGATTTATTTTACATATAAAGGAAATTTCATCTGTTTCAAAAAGTCTACTTTTTGGAACTAATTTTCTACCCTCTTTTTCTGCTCGATGCATCTGCGGTAAAAAGTTGTATAATTCATATCCAGTTCTCTTGCTGCCTTTCGCAGGGAAATCTTTCCCTCACACCACATTTCATAATAAATTTCAAAATTACCGGGCAGTTCCAGCTTTTTACAACCAAACCGTATCCCTCTCTGCTTTGCTGCCTGAATCCCCTCCGCCTGCCGCTGTTTTATAAACGACCGCTCGGTTTCCGCCACATATGCCAGAATCTGCAATACCAAATCGGAAATAAATATTCCGGTCAGGTCTTCATGAAAATAATTGGTATTCAGCAGGGGCATATCGATTACCTGAATATGCGCTCCGATTTCTTTCGTGATTTTCCTCCACTGTTCTAAAATTTCCCCATAATTTCTTCCCAGCCGGTCGATGCTTTTGATAATGATCACATCGCCCTTTTTCAGTCGTTTTAATAACTTCAGGTACTGTGGCCTTAAAAAATCCTTTCCGGACATTTTGTCCAGAAAGATATTCTTCGTTTCAATCTGCTGTTCCTTCATTGCAAGTACCTGCCGTTCCGGATTCTGATCTTTTGACGATATCCGGACATACCCGTATCGCTTCATATATTTGTCCCTCCTATCCTGTATACTTCCCCTCTTGTGAAAAGTCCTCTTTCGTGTGACAAGTTTTTTCTATTACAAAACAAAAAAGCCCTATAGTCATCAAGACTACAGGACTTTTCTTCTTATGATTTTATGTTATAATCCAATTAGCAGACACCCTGCGCCAGCATTGCATCCGCAACTTTTTCAAAGCCTGCGATGTTTGCTCCTGCAACATAGTTGCCTTCCATTCCGTAACGCTTTGCCGCATCGTCGATATTGTGATAAATATTTACCATGATCTGCTGCAGCTTGGAATCTACTTCTTCAAACGTCCAGCTCAAACGCTCGGAGTTCTGCGTCATTTCCAGAGCGGAGGTTGCAACGCCGCCGGCATTTGCCGCTTTTCCGCCGATGAACCATACGCCGTTCTCCTGTAAATACTTGGTTGCGTCTAAGGTCGTAGGCATGTTCGCGCCCTCGCAGACCGCTTTGCAGCCGTTTGCTGCTAACTGCTTTGCATCCTCCAGCAGCAGCTCGTTCTGGGTTGCGCATGGAAGCGCGATGTCGCACTTGATCTGCCATACGCCGCGTCCCTCATGATACTGCGCGCTTGGTCTTGCAGCCGCATACTCGGTCAGACGCGCACGTCTTACTTCTTTTACTTCTTTTAACAGCGCAACGTCGATTCCTTCCGGATCATATACCCAGCCTGTAGAATCGGAAACGGTAACTACCTTTGCGCCCATCTGCTGCGCTTTTTCCGTAGCGTAGATCGCTACGTTTCCGGAACCGGAAATTACAACGGTCTTGCCTTCCATCGACTCGCCATGACACTTCATCAGCTCCTGCGTAATGTATAACAAACCGTATCCGGTTGCCTCGGTACGTGCAAGCGAACCGCCGTAAGTCAGTCCTTTTCCGGTCAGAACTCCTTCATAGGAGCCGCGGATGCGCTTGTACTGGCCAAACATATAACCGATCTCTCTTGCGCCGGTTCCGATATCTCCTGCCGGAACGTCTACATCCGCGCCAATGTATTTGCAAAGCTCCGTCATAAAGCTCTGGCAGAACGCCATTACTTCACGATCCGATTTGCCCTTCGGATCAAAGTCGGAGCCGCCCTTGCCGCCTCCGATCGGAAGACCGGTCAGGGAATTCTTGAAAATCTGCTCAAATCCCAAAAACTTGATGATACCGATATTTACGGACGGATGCAGACGCAGTCCTCCTTTGTACGGTCCAATGGAATTATTAAACTGTACGCGATAACCGATATTAACCTGAACCTGTCCCTTATCGTCTACCCATGGTACACGAAACTTGAACTGGCGGTCCGGCTCAACCAGACGCTCCAGCAGCGCCTCTTTTCTGTAAACCGCTTCATTGGCATCAATGACCGGACGCAGCGAATCCAGCACCTCTTCTGCAGCCTGTAAAAATTCAGGTTCAGAAGCATTTTTTGCTTTTAATTTCTCAAGCACTTCATCAACATAACCCATTTTCTTTATCTCCTTTACCATAAAATATACATCAACAGTTTTATTTTAATCGAATATGAGGCATTATACAAGAAAAAATTGCAAGTTTTTACTTGCAATCCTTCATTTTTTCTTTAACCCGTAGATTCATCCAGTTCCGGCCATGAGGCAAACGCCGATTCCCCGTCTTTATCCTTATAAGCGCTTTTAAAATAATCCGCGAGCTTTGCAAGCGCATATATTAAAACCGTCGTTTCCTGCTCATTTAAGCCGTCTTTGATATGCTCGATCATCTGCCTGTGGAACCGCTCATGATGTGCATACGCCCTGCGCCCTTTTTCCGTCAGGCTGACGCGCACTACCCGCTTATCCTTCGTCCAGCGTTTTCGTATCACATAACCCTTATCGTTTAAGGCATCGATCGCTTTGGTCAAGGTTCCGGTCGTAACCGACATCAGCTTTGCAATCGTTGACATTGTTTTCGGCTCGTTTATCCCGATCGCTTCAATAATGTGCATATCATTATTGGAAATATCTTTAAATTCCTCCGTAATCAGACATTTGCTCTCGATTTCCAGCAAATCCTTAAAAAGACGCACCAACAGCTCATTTAAGGTTTCTTCTAACGTCATACCTTACCACCTCAAAACACATGCTCCCCATGTCAGTCCCGCACCAAAGCCTGCCAGAACCACAATATCTCCTTTTTGAATCTTTCCTGCCCGAACCACCTCGTCCAGAAGGATCGGCACGCTTGCCGCCGAGATATTGCCGCACCGCTCCAGATTGGTAAAAAACTTCTCCATCGGCTGTTTCAGCCTCGCGGAAACCGCCTCTAAAATGCGCAGGTTCGCCTGATGCAGAATATAGTGATCGACTTCATCCGCAACAATTCCCGCCTCCGCCAGCGCCTCCTGAATCGCCTTCGGTACGGTACGCACTGCAAATTTATATACGGCAGGGCCGTCCATATGTACATAGGAGAAGGTAGTGCTTTCCGCTTTGTGAAACGGATTATCCGTCATCCGGTTCACGCAGTTTAACGCCATCCCGCTTGCGCCGTCCGAACCCTGAACCATTCCCAGAAGGCTGTCTTCTTCCGAAGTTACCACAACAGCGCCCGCTCCGTCCCCGAACAGCACGCAGGTACTGCGGTCCGTCCAGTCGATGATCTTGGAAAGCGTTTCCGCGCCGAGAACCAGCGCTTTTTGATATTTTCCAGTGTTCAGATAGGCGTTTGCCGTCCCCAGCGCAAACAAAAATCCGGAACAGGCAGCGCCGATATCGAACGCAACCGCTTTTTTTGCCCCCAGTCTTGCCTGTACTTCACAGGACAGCATCGGAATGATCCGATCCGAGGTAACGGTCGCGGCAACGATCAAATCCAGCTCCTCCGGCGCAACTCCCGCGCTTTTCAGCGCGTTCTCCGCCGCCTCCGCCGCCAGCGAGGTCGTCGTCTCCTCTGTTGCAATATGGCGTTCGCGGATTCCGGTTCTGGTACGGATCCATTCATCCGAGGTGTCTACCAGCTCTGAGAGAGCCTCATTGGTTACAATTTTCTTTGGAAGCGAACTTCCGGTTCCAATTATCTTCATGCTTTAGAATACACGGAAACGGTTATAACGCTCCTGTGCAAGCTCCTTTCCGGTCTTATTATCCTGACGCTTCAAAAATTCCTTCATATGCCCTTTCATATAGTTCGCAATCGAAGTAAGCGCTGCTTCATCCGCTTCCCCATATTCCGGTATGATCTCTTCGATGATATGAAGCTCTTTTAAGTCTTCCGCCGTAATCTTCATGATCCCCGCGGCTTCCTTTGCGCGTTTCCCGTCTTTCCACAAGATCGACGCAAACCCCTCCGGAGAAAGAATGGAGTACGTCGCATTCTCCATCATCCAGACTTCGTTTCCGACTGCAAGCGCAAGCGCGCCGCCGCTTCCGCCCTCTCCGATCATCAGCGACAGGATCGGCACCTCAAGCGCCGACATCTCATAGAGATTACGGGCGATGGCTTCTCCCTGCCCGTTTTCCTCCGCCTCCATTCCCGGATATGCGCCGGAGGTATTGACAAACGTAATAATCGGACGGTTGAATTTCTCCGCCTGCTTCATCAAGCGGAGCGCCTTGCGGTAACCCTCCGGAGACGGCATTCCGTAATTATGGTTCATGCAGTCCTTCATGTCTTTTCCTTTATAGACGCCGATAACGGTTACCGGCTGTCCGTCCAGATAAGCGATTCCGCCGACGATCGCCGGATCGTCGCGAAAATAGCGGTCGCCATGAAATTCCATAAAATCATCAAAGATCGCCCCGATATAATCAACGGAAGACAGACGGTTGGTCTGACGCGCCGCCTTTACCTTCTCCCACGCTTTCATTTCGCGGGATTTCGCCTGACGCTCCTTCATCAGCTCTGTCGGCTCATAGCTGTCATCGGCGCGCAGCGGATCAAAGTTTGCATAGCCTTTCATGGCGTGATGCATTTTTAAGATCCGGTATAACGTCATTTTCAAATTTTCACGCTCTACGATCGCATCTACAAATCCATGCTCCATCTGGAACTCCGCACGCTGGAATCCCTCCGGCAGCTTTTCCCCGATGGTCTGTTCGATCACGCGCGGTCCGGCAAAACCGATCAGCGCGCCCGGCTCCGCCAGAATGATGTCGCCCAGCATCGCAAAGCTTGCCGTTACCCCTCCGGTCGTCGGATCGGTCAAAACCGGAACATACAAAAGTCCCGCGTCAGAATGTCTCTTTAACGCGGCGGACGTCTTTGCCATCTGCATCAGCGATACGATTCCCTCCTGCATTCTGGCTCCGCCCGAGCAGCAGAAAAGAATGACCGGAAGTTTTTCCTCCGTCGCGCGTTCCACCGCCCTTGTAATCTTCTCTCCGACCACATGGCCCATGCTGCCCATCAGAAAACGCGAGTCGATCACGCCCAGCACCGTCTTTTCGCCGTAAATCGAGCAGAGACCGATCGTTACGCCTTCGGAAAGTCCCGTCTTTTCGCGGGTTGCGGCAATTTTTTCCTCATATTCCGGAAAGTTTAACGGATTTTCCGTCAAAAGCTCCTCAAACCAGGGGGTAAAGCTCTGCGCATCCGTAACCATACGGATCCGGTTTTTTGCCCGCACGCGGAAATAGTAGCCGCATTCATAGCAGACATATTTTTTCTTTACAACCGTTTTCCGGATCAGCTCTCTCCCGCAGGACGGGCATTTGATGGTTTCCGGTTTTTCCGGCGCAGGCTGATTTCCCGTCGGAGACGGCTCCTCAATCTTGGCTTCCACCTGCCGGACAAACTCTTCCTGATTTTTTTCGTTTTTTACTAATTTCATGAACTTCATGCCTACACCTCAACTATCCGATTGCAAATGTAAGTTCTGCTGTACAGACTACCTTTCCATCCACATAAGCCGTCGCCTTTCCCACGCCGATCGGGCCTTTGATCTTTATGATTTCCGTTTCCAGCATGAGCGTATCGCCCGGCAGTACCTTCTGTTTAAATTTCGCCTGATGGATTCCTGCAAAATAAGCGGTTTTTCCTTTCCACTCCGGCTGGGACAGAATCGCCGCCGCCCCTGTCTGCGCCAGCGCCTCAATGATCAGTACGCCCGGCATAACCGGATTTTCCGGAAAATGTCCGGTAAAAAACGGTTCGTTAAAGGTTACATTCTTTTTTGCGACCGCGCGCACTCCGCTTTCCAGTTCTTCGATCGTATCGATCAGCAGAAACGGCGCTCTGTGCGGCAGTATTTCCATAATTTCCTTTGTTGTTAGTACCGGCATTTTAATCCTCCTTATAAGCCGCTAACAGCAGGCTGGCATTATGCCCTCCAAAGCCAAGCGAATTGCTCAAAGCATACGGTACGGCTTCTTCGCTGGCCTCTTTGCAGTAATTTAAATCCATTTCCTCGTCCGGCGTCTCATAGCCGACGGTTCTGTGGATATACCCTTCTTCGATCTCTTTGACGCAGGTAATCAGCTCCACTGCGCCCGCCGCTCCCAGCAGATGCCCGATCATGGATTTTGTGGAATTAATCTTCAGCTCTTTCGCATGTTCGCCAAACGCCAGTTTAATGGCTCTTGTTTCAAAAAGGTCATTGTGATGGGTTCCGGTGCCATGCGCATTGATATAGGAAATGTCTTCCGGCTTCCTTCCGGCGTCATTTATCGCATTTAACATGGCGCGCGCCGCACCCGCTCCGCTTTCTTCCGGAGAAGTGATGTGATACGCATCCGAAGAACATCCGTACCCCGCAACCTCCGCGTAAATCTTTGCGCCGCGCGCTTTTGCATGTTCCAATTCCTCTAATATGACGATTCCCGCGCCCTCGCCCATTACAAAGCCGCTGCGGTTCCGGTCAAACGGCAGGGAGCATTTCTGCGGATCGTTTACCGTAGACAATGCCGTCAGGGCGGTAAAACCGGCGATTCCGGTCGGACAGATGCTTCCTTCCGTTCCTCCCGCCACCATAACGTCCGCTTCGCCGTACTGGATGCTCCGGAAAGCCTCTCCGATGGAATTCGTTCCGGTCGCACAGGCGGTTACCACATTGATGGATTTACCCTTTAAGCCAAACAGGATGGAAACATTTCCTGCCGCCATATTGGAAATCATCATCGGCACAAAAAGCGGATTCACGCGGGACGGCCCTTTTTCTTTTAACTTTTCGTTTTCCTTCTCCATCGCCTGCATACTGCCGACTCCGGAGCCGATGGCGCATCCGATCCGGTACGGATCCTCTTTTTCCATATCCAGTCCGGCATCCTCAATGGCTTCTTTTGCCGCCGCCGCCGCATACTGGGAAAACAGCTCCATACGTCTTGCCGCTTTCGCATCCATGAAATTTTTCGCATCAAAACCCTTTACTTCCGCCGCGATATGACATTTATATTCACTGGTGTCAAAACGGGTAATCTCGGCGAAACCGGTTTTTCCCGCTTTCACGCCGCTCCAAAATTCTTCTACATTTAATCCGATCGGGGTAATTGCCCCCATTCCGGTTACCACAACTCTCCTGCTCATATCTGCTTCCTTCCCTTACGCTGTTCTAAATTGCCATACCGCCATCGACGGAAATTACCTGTCCCGTTATGTAATCCGCATCCGGAGACGCCAAAAACAGAACCAGTTTGGCTACGTCCTCCGGTTTTCCCGCTCTTTTCATCGGAATGCGGGACAGCAGCTCTTCTTTTGCCGCATCCGGCATGGCATCCGTCATATCCGTTGTAATATATCCCGGAGCAACGGCATTGACATTGATTCCCCGACCGGCAAGCTCTCTTGCCACCGCCTTCGTCAATCCGATGACGCCCGCTTTGCTGGCGGAATAATTTGCCTGTCCGGCATTTCCCAGAATTCCGGACACAGAAGAAATATTGATGATCTTTCCCGCGCGCTGTTTTAAAAAATAGCGGGACAAATGGCGGATGGTATGAAACGTCCCTTTTAGATTGGTGTCTAAAACGGCATTAAAATCTTCCTCGCTCATGCGCATTAAAAGTCCGTCCCGCGTAATCCCCGCATTGTTGACCAAGATATCGATCTGCCGATATTCTTTGATCAATGCTTCTATCATCTGTCCGCAGGCTTCATAATCCGCTACGTTACAGCCGCAGGCTGCGGCGTCTCCTCCCGCTTCTTTAATTTCTGCAACCGTCCTGTCCGCCGCCTCTTTCGAGCCGTTATAATTGACGATGACAAACGCGCCGGCTGCCGCCAGCGTCTTTGCGATCTCTTTTCCGATCCCGCGTCCTGCGCCCGTTACAAGCGCGACTTTACCTGTCAACATATTTTTCAAAATCCTCCATTGTATCAATATGAAAGACTGCTGCTTCCCGATCGATTTTTCTCATAAATCCGGACAGGGATTTCCCCGGTCCGATTTCCACAAACTCATCCGCTCCGTCCGCGAGCAAGCGTTCGATCGTCTGCTGCCAGCGTACCGATGCGGACACCTGTTTTGCCAAAAGCGGTTTTACGTCTTCACTGCTTGTTACATAGTCCGCCGTAACGTTTGCCAGATACGGGATCTGCGGTTCGCAAACGGAAACCTCCTCCAAAACCGCCTTTAATTTTTCGCCCGCGCCGGTCAGAAGAGCGGAATGGAACGGCCCGCTGACATTCAGCGGTACGATCCGCTTTGCGCCCGCTTCTTTGCAGAGCGCGCCCGCCTGCTCGACCGCTTCGGCTTTTCCTGTGATCACGATCTGCCCCGGGCAGTTATAGTTGGCAACGGAAACCACATAAGGCAGGCCTTCGGACGGCGCGCCCTCGTGCGCCGCCTCCGTCTCTTTGCAGATTTGGACGATCTGATCCGCGTCCAATCCCAGTACCGCAGACATTGCACCGCCGGACGGTACGGCTTCCTGCATAAAAATTCCTCTTTTTCGTACAACGGAAAACGCATCCTTCATCGTCATTGTTCCGGAAGCGATCAATGCGCCGTATTCTCCCAGACTCAGTCCCGCTGTAACGTCGGCATGAATTCCTTTCTCCGTAAGAGCCGCCAGAATTGCCGCTTCGGTCGTCAGCATACAAATCTGCGTATACTCTGTGATATCCAGCTTGTCATTTTCTTCAAAACAAAGCGCTGCGATATCCAATCCGGTCACTTCTCCTGCCAGATCATAAACAGCCTTTGCCTCCGGCATCGTATCATAAAATTCCCTGCCCATGCCGATATATTGGGAACCCTGTCCCGGAAACATAAATACGCGTTTTCCCATGTGTTTTACTCTCCTAACAGCTTCCGCGCGCCCTGCATGACATCTTCGATGATCTCTGCGCACGTTTCTTCTTTTTTAACCAGTCCGGCGCTCTGCCCCGCCATGACGCTTCCGTACACGACGTCGCCTTCCACAACCGCACGCCGCAGCGCGCCCAGCGTCATCTGCTCCAATTCCTCTAAGGTTGCGCCTTCTTCTTCTTTCTTTAAATATTCTCTTGTCATTTTATTCCGGAGTACGCGGATCGGATGTCCGGTGGAACGTCCGGTTACTTCGGAATCAATATCCTTCGCTTTTAAAATCTTTTCTTTGTAATTGGCATGTACAATGGATTCCTTTGCCACGACAAAACGCGTGCCCATCTGTACGGCCTCCGCGCCCAGCATCATAGCCGCCGCAAACCCTCGTCCGTCCGCAATGCCGCCCGCGGCAATGACCGGAATCGATACGGCGTCTGCTACCTGCGGAACCAGCGTCATGGTCGTCTGTGCGCCGATGTGTCCGCCGGATTCCGTTCCTTCCGCAACCACTGCGTCCGCGCCGCCGCGCTCCATCAGCTTCGCCAGCGCAACGCTCGCTACGACCGGAATCACTTTGACGCCGGCTTCCTTCCACATGGAAATGTATTTTGCCGGATTGCCGGCTCCTGTGGTAACTACGCGGACTTTTTCTTCCGCGATGACCTCGGCGATCGCATCCGCCTCCGGATTCATCAGCATGAGGTTGACTCCGAACGGCTGATTGGTTTCCTGTTTTGCTTTTTGAATCTGTTCCCGTACCCATGCAGCCGGAGCGCCTCCTGCTCCGATGATGCCCAGTCCGCCCGCATTGGATACCGCGCTTGCCAGTTCATGCGTAGCAACCCATGCCATGCCGCCCTGAATAACCGGGTACCGGATGCCCAGAAGCTCCGTTATCCTTGTCTTCATTATTCTTCTACACCCTTGCTTTTCAAATATTCCATAACGTCGTTTACCGTAACGATATTTTCCAGATCCTCCGAAGGAATCTCTACCCCGTACTCTTCCTCCAGCGCCATTACCAGCTCAAACAGGTCGAGGGAATCCGCTCCCAGATCGTCTTTAAACTTCGACTCTGCGGTAATGCCTTCCGCATCCACGCTCAACTGTTCTGCGATGATTTCTTTCATTTTTTCCAACATTGTCCTATTCTCCTTTGATTTTAATTTGACTATCAAACTTTTCGTCAATCAAAATATATATGCATTGCGCATGGTTGTCAATCCCTTTTTTACAAATTTCCTACAATTTTATTACAAAATAAATTTCTTGACGAATGCCGAAAAATGTAATATGGTAGTAGCTGATAAAAATATATTGACGTGCTAGGGGAGCTGATCGCTGAGATAATCCTAACGGATAAAACCCTTATTACTTGAACCGGATAATACCGGCGTAAGAAAGCATATATAAAAAGGATATTACGTGATATACCTTTGTGATCTTTTCCTCCCGTCAACATTGTAAAGGAGGAATTTTTTATGTCTTTTTTTGTAACAGAAATAACGGATGAGTGGGGAACCACCTATCAGCCGACCGTTGCCGGCTATACGGTTCTTGTGCTTGCAATGCTTGCGCTGCTTGTGGCGGGATGCGCGCTGTTTGGCAGCAAAAAGAAATTCAGTGCAAAACAACTGGCTTTCTCCGCTATGGCGATGGCGCTTGCTATGGTTACTTCCATGCTGAAAGTTATGGAAATGCCTATGGGCGGCTCCGTTACCCTGCTTAGTATGCTGTTTATCGTGCTGATCGGATACTGGTACGGAATCGGCGCAGGTCTTACTTCCGCCATTGCTTACGGAATCCTTCAGTTAATCGTGGATCCGTACATCATCAGTTTCCCGCAGATGCTGGTCGATTATGTTTTCGCTTTCGGCGCGCTTGGTCTTTCCGGCATCTTCTCTAAATCCAAGCATGGACTGATCAAAGGCTATGTTATCGCCGTTCTCGGCAGATACTTCTTTGCATTCCTTTCCGGCTGGATCTTCTTTGCTACTTATATGCCGGAATTTTTCAACAGCGCTGTCGTTTACTCGCTTGCTTACAACGGCGCCTATCTGGGACTGGAGGCTCTGATCACTCTGATCATCATTGCGCTTCCTCCGGTCAATAAAGCGCTGACATACATAAAAGAAATGGCGGAAAAATAGGGGCAAAAAGGAAAGAAGCTGTCGCTTTAACGATGAAAATTCGTGAAGCGGCGGCTTTTCCATTCCCTCTGGAATATCAATTGCCTCATACAAAAATCAGATAATATTGAATATTCGTTTTCTCTGATTTTCCTAATTTGATAATTCATATTTATTCCTATATTTTCTGTTTTCGGGAAGAATTTATTTTCGTTATACCTGCAATCAATATTCCAATGAATACAACTGTATCTACAAGCAAAACAACCACTACACTTTTTAACACCCTTTGGATCTTTTTGCAAGCATTTTGCAATTATATTATAACGCAAGAGAGCCGGATTACTCCGGCTCTCTCAAGTATGCATCCGCAAATGCATACCCCAATTAGTACTTATAATATACAGCAAACAATGAAAAAATGCAAGTTTTTATAAAAAATTTTTCAAAATATTCATTCTTGATGCCAAATCCGGATGAATCACTATCCCTGCAATATTAGGATTAACAGCTTGTCTATAATTATCTGTTATCTTTTCAAACTCCCGAATAAATGCTTTTATTTCTGTCTTTGATACTTTCAGCAGCTTCATATAGTAGCACATAAGAATAATGTAATCGCCAATTGTCTTGAAATTCACATATGGCAATCCAATCTCAAGCTTCAAGCACTGTTTCATTGCACTGGTAGGATCAATATTCCTAAACCTAGTATCG
>CANQCX010000026.1 GCA_947591115.1 uncultured Lachnospiraceae bacterium
TTGGCGTTACGCCGGTCAATATTAAGGTCTGGTCACTTCACAAACTATACGAAGTTGATTATAATCATATATGATTGAAATCTGAGAAAAAAGAGGAGGAATAAAATTATGGGAATCATAAAAGCTTTGGGACAGGCGATCGGAGGAGGACTTGCCGATCAGTGGCTGGAAGTCATTGAACCGGATAATATGGGCGATCAGACGGTATTTACCGGAGGCGTCCGGATCCGGAAGGGGCAGAACACCAAAGGAACCGATCGTACCGTTACCGACGGCTCCATTATACACGTCTATGACAATCAGTTTATGATGCTGGTAGACGGAGGCAAGGTAGTGGATTATACGGCGGAGCCGGGATATTATAAGGTGGATCATTCCTCCCTGCCGTCGCTGTTTAACGGGCAGTTCGGCGATTCGCTGAAAGAAACGTTTAACCGTATCCGTTATGGCGGACAGACGCCGACGGCACAGAAGGTTTTCTTTGTAAACCTTCAGGAAATTAAAGGAATCAAGTTCGGAACGCGCAATCCGATCAATTATTTTGATAATTTCTATAATGCGGAGCTTTTCCTGCGGGCGCATGGAACTTATTCCGTTAAGATCGTTAATCCGCTGCAGTTCTATGCGGAAGCGGTGCCGAAGAACAAAGACCATGTGGAGATCGGCGAGATCAACGAACAGTACCTTTCGGAATTTTTAGAGGCGCTGCAGTCCTCCATCAACCAGATGTCGGCGGACGGAACGCGGATTTCCTTTGTCAGCAGCAAGGCTGTGGAGCTTGGAAAGTACATGGCGTCCGCGTTGGATGAAGACTGGAACCGGATGCGCGGTATGGAGATTCAGGCGGTCGGAATTGCAAGCCTTTCCTATACGGAGGATTCGCAGAAGCTGATCAACACCAGAAACGAGGGTGCAATGCTGAGCGATCCTTCCATTGCGCAGGGATATATGGTAAAACAGATGTCGGAGGGCGTTCGGGATGCAGGCTCCAATTCCGGCGGCGCTATGCAGGGATTTATGGGAATCGGCATGGGCGCATCCGCGATGGGCAATATGATGAACGGATTTACCCAGATGAGCCGGAACCTTCAGGAGCAGCAGAGCGCGGCAGCTCCGGTTTCGAATGCGAACACCGCGCAGCCGGCTCAGGGAGCAGCAGGCTGGACATGCGAATGCGGAACCGTCAACACCGGAAAGTTCTGCAGCGAATGCGGAAAACCGGCTCCGGCGAAAAACTGGACGTGCGAATGCGGAACCGTCAACACCGGAAAATTCTGCAGTGAATGCGGAAAGCCGCGTCCGTAAGAATAGAATAGAATTTAGGAGTGAAAGAAATGAAAATTGCAGTGATGGGTTACGGAACGATCGGTTCCGGAGTTGTAGAAGTATTGCGGATCAACCATGAAAAGATCGCCAGACGCGCCGGAGAAGAAGTCGAGGTCAAATATATTCTGGATCTTCGCGATTTTCCGGGAGATCCGATGGAGGATAAGATCGTACACGATTATAAGATCATTGTGGAGGATCCGGAAATCGGGATCGTTGTGGAAACGATGGGAGGCGTCGAGCCGGCATACACGTTTGTAAAAGCGATGCTGGAGGCGGGAAAGCAGGTAGCGACCTCCAATAAAAATCTGGTTGCCGCAAAGGGAGCGGGACTGATCGCCATTGCGCGCGAGCATGGCGTAAACTTTCAGTTTGAAGCCAGCGTAGGAGGCGGAATCCCGATCATCCGTCCGCTGAACAAATGCCTGACGGCGGATGAGATCGAGGAGATCAGCGGAATTTTAAACGGAACCACCAATTATATGCTGACCAAAATGACGGATGAGGGCGCTGACTTTGATGCCGTTTTAAAGGATGCGCAGGAAAAAGGATATGCGGAAAAGGATCCGACCGCGGATATCAAAGGGTATGATCCATGCAGAAAAATTGCGATACTGACGTCGCTGGTATGCGGAAAACAAGTGGATTTTGAAGATATTTACTGCGAAGGGATTACCGAGATCACGCCGACGGACATTCAGTACGCCAAAGCGATGGGACGTTCCGTAAAGCTGCTGGCGTCCAGCAGGAAGGAAGGGGACAGCTACTCCTGTATGGTGGCGCCGTTTCTGCTGCCGGATTCCCATCCGCTCTGCGGAGTCAACGATGTATTTAACGGAATTTTCGTACATGGAAACGTATTAGGCGACGCCATGTTTTACGGAAGCGGGGCGGGCAAGCTGCCGACCGCAAGCGCCGTTGTCGCGGATGTGGTGGATATGGTCAAACACCAGCATACCAATATTTATATTGACTGGAAGCCGGAAAAAATGGAGCTTATCGATTATAAGGAAAGCACAAACGCCTTTTTTGTACGGACTTCTTCTAAGAAGCAGGACATTGAAAACGCATTTGGAGCGGTTTCCTATATCGAGGCGGGCGTAGCAGGAGAAACCGCCTTTACGACAGAAATCATGACGGAAAAAGAATTTGAAGAAAAGTCCGCGCAGATCGAGCTGATCAACCGGATCCGTCTTGGATAAACCAAAAACAGGAGAGATTATGAAATATCTGGTTATTTTAGGGGACGGCATGGCGGACCGTCCGATAGAAGCATTGGGGGGTAAGACGCCTCTGGAATATGCAAATACGCCGAAAATGGATGAATTGGCAAAAAAAGGAGAGATCGGAATGGTGCATACCATTCCGGACGGCATGAAGCCGGGAAGCGATACGGCAAATCTGTCGGTGCTGGGATATGATCCGAGACGGTATTATTCCGGACGTTCGCCGTTAGAAGCGTTGAGTATCGGCGTTCCGCTGAAAGCGACCGATGTCGCGCTGCGCTGCAATATCGTAACGCTCTCGGAGGAAGAAGATACGTATGAAGAACGCCGGATTTTGGATCACAGCTCCGGAGAGATCAGTACCGAGGACTGCGCAATTCTTCTGGATGCGGTGCGCAAGGAATTGGAAACCGAGGAATTCCGGTTTTATGTGGGAACCAGCTACCGGCACTGCCTGATCTGGGATCATGGAACCGTAGACGAACTGGTGCAGCCGCATGACGTGCTGGGACAGGTCATTGGCGATAAACTGCCGGAAAATCCGGCGCTTCGTGAAATGATGAAGAAAAGCTATGACATTCTGGTCAATCATCCGATTAACATCGAGCGAAAGAAAAAAGGCTTAAATCCGGCAAATTCCTGCTGGTTCTGGGGAGCGGGCACAAAGCCGGCGCTGTTTCCGTTCGAGGAAAAAACAAAGAAAACCGGAGCGATGATCTCGGCGGTCGATCTGCTCAAGGGGATCGCGGTCGGAACCTCCATGAAGGTCATACAGGTAGAAGGCGCAAACGGCGGATTGAACACGAATTATGAGGGCAAGGCTAAGGCTGCCGTCGATGTGCTTACGAAGGACGGCTACGATTTTGTTTACGTTCATCTGGAGGGACCGGATGAAATGGGACATCAGGGCAGCGTGGAAAAGAAGGTAAAGGCAATTGAAAATCTGGATGCGCGTATTATCCGCCCGATTGCAGAGGGTTTGGAGGCGGCAAAGGAGGATTTCCGCATGGTAATCCTGCCGGATCATCCGACTCCGATCTGCCTGCGCACACACACCTCCGACAGCGTGCCGTATCTGTTATATGATTCTACCGATATTCAGGACCATACATGGCATTACAATGAACGCGAAGCGGCGGAGACCGGTTTCTTTGTAAAACAGGGGCATCAACTGATCGATAAGCTGTTTGAGAAATAGCTTCGGAGGAAACAAATGGCAAAATATATTATGGCGCTGGACGCGGGAACCACAAGCAACCGCTGTATTTTATTTGACCAAAAGGGAACGGTCTGCGCGATGGCGCAAAAAGAATTCCGGCAGTATTTTCCAAATCCCGGATGGGTGGAGCATGATGCGGATGAAATCTGGTCTACGCAGCTTGGCGTAGCCGTAGAAGCCATGAGCCGGATCAATGCCCGCGCGGAGGATATTGCGGCGATCGGAATTACGAACCAGAGGGAAACCGCGATCGTCTGGGATCGGGAAACCGGAGAACCCGTCTACCATGCAATTGTCTGGCAGTGCCGCCGTACAGCGGACACAGCGGACGAACTGAAAGCGAAAGGTCTGGTGGAGGCCTACCGCAAAAAAACGGGACTTGTCATCGACGCCTATTTTTCCGCAACCAAGATCAAATGGATCCTAGATCATGTGGAGGGCGCAAGGGAGCTGGCGGACGCAGGCCGTCTGCTGTTTGGAACGGTCGAAACATGGCTGATCTGGAAATTGACCAAAGGCAGGGTGCACGTGACCGACTATTCCAACGCCAGCCGGACGATGCTGTTTAATATCAATACGCTTGAGTGGGACAAGGATATTTTAAAAGAGCTGGAAATACCGGAATCCATGCTGCCGAAGGTCATGCCCTCCGGCTGCGTATACGGAAATGCCGACGCTTCGTTTTTCGGAGGGGAAATCCCGATCGCGGGAGCGGCGGGAGACCAGCAGGCGGCTTTGTTCGGACAAACCTGCTTTCAGGAGGGCGAAGCCAAAAACACTTATGGAACCGGCTGTTTCCTTTTGATGAATACCGGAGAAAAACCGGTATTTTCCAATAACGGTCTGGTCACGACGATTGCGTGGGGACTGGACGGAAAAGTAAATTATGCGCTGGAAGGCTCGATTTTTGTTGCGGGTGCGGCCAT
The DNA here is from genome assembly GCA_947591115.1 of uncultured Lachnospiraceae bacterium. GTDB lineage: Bacteria > Bacillota > Clostridia > Lachnospirales > Lachnospiraceae > Roseburia. The sequence goes on from CANQCX010000026.1 coordinate 4,698, forward strand.
TCAATGGCTGCGCGACAATATGCGGCTGATCGATTCGGCGGAGGATTCGGAGTATATGGCGACGAAGGTTTCCGGAACTCATGGATGCTATGTCGTTCCGGCGTTTACCGGACTGGGCGCGCCGCACTGGGATCAGTATGCAAGAGGAACCATTGTAGGAATTACCCGAGGTACGGATAAAAGCCACATCATACGGGCAACGCTGGAATCCATCGCCCTTCAGGTCTGCGATGTTATCGATGCCATGAAAAACGATTCGGGAATGGAGCTTCGCACGCTGAACGTAGACGGCGGAGCCAGCGCAAACAATTTTCTCATGCAGTTTCAGGCGGATATGCTCAACGTACCGGTGGAGCGTCCGCAGTGTATCGAATCGACGGCAATCGGAGCCGCTTATCTGGCGGGACTTACCGTTGGTTTTTGTGACAGTATCGAAGCACTGCGGCAAAATCGGGGGATCGAGCGTCGTTTCCTGCCGGATATGGAGCAGGACGAGCGCGCCGCAAAACGAAAAGGATGGAAAAAAGCGGTTACATACGCATATGGCTGGGCAAAGGATGAAGTCCTCTGACCGACCGATTGGGAGAGATTTGGGAAAGGAATTGTTTGGACTTTAGAAAAAAATGGCATCAGTGGTTCCGGCTTTTGGAGGATCTTTGTTTTCCACCCCGCTGCGCAGTGTGCGACGGATTGCTGGCGCCGGAGGAAAAGGGAATCCATGAAAAATGCCGGAAAAAACTCTATCCGGTAACGGGCGCGCTCTGTATGCACTGCGGAAGACCGGTTTCCCGACCGGAGACAGAATACTGTGCGGACTGCAGCGCAAAAAGAGATCCGAAATTTGGATTTTCCGATACGTTTGTGCAGGGAAAAGCGCTTTATCTCTATCAGGGCGACATCAAAAAATCCATGTACCGATTTAAATATTCCAATAAAAGGGAATATGCATGGTATTTTGCAAAAGAAGCGGTTCTTTGTTACGAAACGTGGTTCCGGCAATGCGGAATCGAGGCGGTCGTTCCCGTTCCGATGTACCGGAAGAAAAAAAGAAAACGGGGATATAATCAGGCCGAGGTATTTGCAAGGGAGCTTGCCGTCCTTTTAGACGTGCCGGTTTGCGCCAATGCGGTGCAGAGAATCCGCGATACGGTTCCCCAAAAAGAATTAAATCAAAAAGAACGAAAAAATAATCTGAAAAATGCTTTTCATATTTCGAAAAATATTGTAAAATATAGTCGTATACTCTTAATTGATGATATATACACAACGGGCAGCACAGCAGATGAACTTGCTGCAGAGTTTCATAAACATGGCATTAACCATATTTATTTTATGAGTATTTGTATTGGAGCAGGGCATTAGGAGGGATACTGATGAATGTGACGAATTGTAAAACGTGCGGCAGATTATTTAACGTATTGTCCACAGAGAAAATATGTCCGGACTGCAAAAGAAAGCTTGAGGATAAATTTCAGGAGGTTAAGGAATATCTGACCGAATATCCCAATGCTTCCGTAGATGAAGTGTCGCGGGAAAACGACGTTACGGTAAAGCAGATCAAGCAGTGGGTCAGGGAGGAGCGCCTGATCCTGTCCGAAGGCTCTATGGAAGGCGTGGAGTGCGAAAAATGCGGAAAGCTGATCCGTACCGGACGCTTCTGTGAGAAATGCAAGGCGAAGATCTCGGATAATCTGATGAGCGCTCTGGATCATCCGGTGATAAAGACGCCGAAGCCTACGGAAAAAGAAAGGGATCGTATGCGGTTTTTATGATCGGGGCAGTCAATAAGGCAGTCATGAAGAATCCTGCATTGCAGGATTCTTTTTTCTATGTTATAATGGATAATAATGCGTACAATAGGGAGAGCTTATGATTAACGAAGAACGGGTAAAAGAGCTGTATCAAATGGCGCTTTGCGATCAGAAGGAAGAAAAGGCAATCCAAAAAAACGGGGAGTATTACCGGAGCGACTATGTTTCCAAAGAACTCATTAAAAGCTTCTTTACCGGAACGATCGCATTTGGGCTTCTTTTATTGCTGTGGGGACTGGATCGGATCGAGACCATGAAGGAAAATATCCGGATGGATGATCTGCTGTCCAATTCCGTTGTCATCGTGCTGCTTTATATTGCCTTTATGGCAGTATATCTGCTGGTTACGGCGATCGTCTATTATCAGCGCTACGGAAAGGAACGCAGAAAACGAAAGAAATACTGCGGTCATCTGAAAAAAATTAACAAGATGTATGAACGGGAAGATAAACTGAAGGTATAGGAGGCTCCTATGACGACATTGTTGGAAATGAAAGACAAAATGATCAAGTTTTGCAGCGGATATGAACTGTATATCCGCATGGCGTTTAAGTTTTTGGTCGCGCTGGTACTGCTGCTGATGATCAACGCGCACATCGGGTATATGGAGCGTATCAGCTCGTTTCCGATTGCGATGCTCCTTGCGCTGGTCTGCTGTCTGCTTCCGCAGAACGGAACGCTCTGCATTGCGGCGGCAGTGATTCTGCTGGATATGTATGCGCTTTCGCTCGAAGCGGCGCTGATTACCTTTATTGTATTTGCGGTTGTTTATTTGATCTATTTTCGGTTTGCACCGTCCGACGGAATCGCGGCGGCGCTGACGCCGATCTGCTTCCGGCTTCATATTCCGTTTATCATGCCGATCGGAAGCGGACTTTTGCGGCCCGCCTATTCGGTGGTATCGGTAATATGCGGAACGGTTCTTTATTATTTTCTGGACGGAATCGAGCAGAACGCGTCTACGCTGAACAGCGCGGCGGAGGAGGGAGGCGCGGCGACCTCCAAATTCAGCGTGTCGATCGGACAACTGACCTCCAATAAAGAAATGTATCTGACGGCGGCTGTTTTTCTGCTGACCGCCCTTGTCGTGTATCTGATCCGCAGGATGGCGATTGAGAACGCGTGGACGATTGCGATCATTGCGGGAATCCTGATCCAGTTTTTTGGCCTGATCGCAGGTTATCTGGTTTTTAGCATTTCCGGAAAAACCATTGAACTGCTGCTGGGAAGTCTGGTCTCTCTGCTGATCGGGTTTGTCATTGAGTTTTTCGCGATGAATCTGGATTATGCGAGGACGGAGCGCGTCCAGTTTGAAGACGATGATTATTACTATTACGTGAAAGCGGTTCCGAAAAAGATGGTCGCTTCTTCCGAAAAGACCGTAAAGCATTTCGGAAACACAGCGAGCATGGGAAAACGCATTGATCGGAAATCTCTGGCGGAGGAAATGGATATTGACGAGAATCTGTTTCAATAAAGCCGCATGATAAATTTTACATGATAATTTTTATATTAAAAGCAAAAAGAAAGGAGGAGGAGTATGCAGGATTTTCAGACGATGTTAAATGATTTCGGAGAACGGATCTCGACGCTTTCCGGATTGCCGCATGTCAGCATATCGCTGGTTGATATTATAGAAATCATCATTATCTCCTTTCTTTTTTATCAGGTACTTTTGTGGATCAAGAGTACGCGGGCGTGGAATCTGTTTAAAGGCATTATGATCATTCTGATCTTTGTACTTGTCGCTGCCTTTTTCCAGATGAATACCATTTTATGGCTGGCGGAAAAGACCTTTAATGTCGGCCTGATCGCGATCGTTGTGATCTTTCAGCCGGAGCTTCGAAAAGCATTGGAGAATCTGGGCGGAAAGAAATTTCTGGGATATTTTTTCTTCTTTGGCAGAACGGAGAACGAGCGTTTTACGGACCGCACCATTGAAGAGCTGATCAAGGCGTGCTATGCCATGGGCAAAGTAAAAACAGGGGCGCTGATCGTCATTGAAGACGAGATCCTGCTCAACGAATACGTCCGGACGGGAATTGATGTCGATGCGGTGCTTTCCAGCCAGCTTCTCATCAATATCTTTGAAAAAAACACGCCGCTTCATGACGGAGCGGTCATTGTAAGAGGCGACCGCGTCGTATCCGCGACCTGCTATCTTCCGCTGTCTGACAGTTTAAGCCTGAGCAAGGATCTGGGGACGCGTCACCGCGCGGCAGTCGGGATCAGCGAAGTCAGCGATTCTCTGACGATCGTAGTATCGGAAGAAACCGGAAAGGTTTCCGCTGCATTCAAAGGGATAATCTTTCATGATGTTGATGCAGATTTTTTAAGGGAAAAACTCAAACAACTGCAGAATCATAATCAGGGCGAAACCTCTAAGCTGAGAATCTGGAAAAGGAGGTTTAGGAATGGCAAAGAAACTTCTGAAATTTCTGACAAATAATCTTGGATTTAAGATTCTGGCAGTGGGATTTGCGTTTGTACTCTGGCTGGTTGTGTATAATATTGACGATCCGACGATCCGAAAATCGTTTACCACGTCGGTCAGCATTGAGAATGCAAATGCCGTAGACAAATTAAATAAATATTATGAAGTGCTGGACGGAACGAACAATGTGACGTTTACCGTTACGGCAAAGCGCAGCGTGCTGGATAAGCTGGAGGACAACGACTTTGTCGCCACCGCCGATATGAGCCGGATGGTAGTTGACGAGGAAAACCAGACCGGAACCGTAGCGATTGAAATAAGCTGCAGCCGCTACAGCAATTCCCTGCAGTTTAACGGAAGCAGCCGTTATCTGAAAGTATCGCTGGAGGATTTGATGAGCAAGCAGTTTGTCATTACGGCAAATGCTAAGGGCGAGGTCATGTCCGGATATGCGCTGGGCGACGTGACGATCGACAATCCGAACGTGCTGAAGGTATCGGGTCCGTCTTCGATTGTCAGCCGGATCAGTACGGTTGTTGCGACCATTGACGTAGAAGGAATGTCGATGAATCTGACCGATAAGGTAGTCCCGACGCTTTACGACGAGGACGGAAATGAAGTCGATACCACAAAACTTCGTTTAAGCAATACCACCGTAACGATCGCGGCGAAAATATTAAGCACCAAAGAAGTAGCGCTGAATTTTTCCACGCGGGGCGCGCCTGCCGGAAATTATCGGGTTATGGGCATTACCTGTGATCCGGATAAGATTTGGATAAAAGGAACCTCCAATGTACTCAATCCGATCGTATCGGTGGATATACCGGCAAATGTGCTCAATATCTCCGGCGCGGTAGAAGATATCACGACGACAGTGGATATTACGGAGTACCTTCCGGAGGGAGTGGAGCTGGTAGACAACAATCAGGCGTCTGTGACCGTTACGGTTATGGTAAAGGAATATATTACCAGAAGCTTTTCCGTACCGTCCGCCAATATTACGGCGGAAGGATTGGGAGACGAATATGAGCTTTCGTTTGTAAGTGCAGGAACCGCTCAGATCAGTGCGGTAGAAGCGGATCTGAATCTTTTAAATGCCAGTCAGTTGTCCGGAATCATCAATGTAGCGGGACTGACGGAGGGCGTACACACTGTAAGTCTGGAAATACCGCTGGATGAAAGCAAGTACGCGGTAAGCTCGGCGGAGGTCGAGATTCGGCTGACGAAGAAAGCAGCGGAAAATAACGGAGCCGGCGAGCATTCTTCCGGAGAAGAAGACGGCGGAGAAAATTAAACGATAAGGAGAATACAAAAAAATGGCCAGAATGTTTGGAACAGACGGAGTACGCGGCGTGGCCGGAACAGAGCTTACGATCGAGCTTGCAATGAAGCTGGGGCAGGCGGGAGCCTATGTGTTGACAAAGGAAAAGTCACACCGGCCAACGATCATCGTAGGCTGCGACACCAGAATTTCCGGCGGAATGCTTGCAAATGCGCTGATTGCCGGAATCTGCTCGGTAGGCGCCAACGCAATTTACGCCGGAGTCGTGCCGACGCCTGCGGTTGCATATCTTACCAGAAAACATAAAGTGGATGCCGGAGTGGTTATTTCCGCTTCCCATAATCCGATGGAATTTAACGGAATCAAATTTTTTAACGGCGAAGGCTATAAGCTTTCGGATCAATTGGAGGACGAAATCGAGGCGCTGATTCGAAACGATATGGATGATGTGGTATTTCCGATCGGAACCGGCATCGGAAAAGTAAAATATCGTTTCGATATGTGCGACGAGTACATTGAATTTGAAAAAAAGACCGTACCGATCGACCTGTCCGGTTTAAAAATTGTCGTTGACTGCGCGGAGGGCGCAAGCTCCTATACTTCCGTAAAGACGCTGAAGGATCTTGGAGCCGATCTGATCGCCATCCATACGAATCCGGACGGAACCAATATTAACGCGAACTGCGGCTCAACCCATATGGACGAATTAAGGGCGCGCGTCGTATCGGAACATGCCGCCGTCGGGATCGCATTTGACGGAGACGCGGACCGGATGCTGGCGGTAGACGAAAACGGAAAACTGGTAGACGGCGATGAAATCATGGCCATCTGCGGCAATTTCCTGAAGCAGAAAGGAAAACTTAAAAAAGATACGATCGTAGTAACCGTCATGACCAACCTCGGATTTTCCATTATGGGCAAGGAGCAGGGCATCCACATCGAGAAAACCAAAGTCGGCGATCGTTACGTGTTGGAAAATATGCGGGAAAACGGATACAATCTGGGCGGCGAACAATCCGGTCATGTGATCTTTCTGGATGACAATACAACCGGCGACGGACTGCTGAGCGCGCTTCATCTGCTTCAGGTCATGGTGGAAACGAAAAAACCGCTGTCGGAGTTGGCAAATATTATGGAGGTGCTGCCGCAGGCGCTTGTGAATGCGAAGGTACCGAATCATAAAAAAGAAAGCTATATGGAATATTCGGAGATCGCGGAGGCGATTCAGGCGCTGGAGGAGAAGTTTGAAGGAGAAGGAAGAGTTCTGATCCGTCCGTCCGGAACGGAACCGCTCGTCAGAGTGATGATCGAGGGGAAAGACCAAAGAGTAATTGACGAGGAAGCGCATAAACTGGCGGAATTGATTACAAAAGTAATGTTATAAGGGGGAATGGGGTGTGGTATCACAAAAACTTACAATTACGAATCCTACGGGACTGCATCTGAGACCGGCAGGAAATCTTTGTCGGGAAGCCATGAAATATAAATGCCGGATTACCTTTGATTACAGCGGCAATACGGCAAATGCAAAAAGCGTGCTGAGCGTTTTGGGCGCATGTATTAAATCGGGAGATGTGATTACTTTAATCTGCGAAGGAGAAGATGAAGAAAAAGCGCTGCAGGCTTTAGTAGAGTTTATTCATACCGGACTTGGGGAATAAGAGATGGAGAAAACATTAAGTGTTGTTGTACCGGCTTATAATGTAGAAAAATATATCGATCAGTGTTTGGCGTCGTTTGAAGATATCTATGCCCTCCGAGACATGGAGATCCTGATCATTGACGACGGCTCAACGGATCGAACAGCGGAAATTGCGGAAAAATACTGTCGGAAATATCCGAATCAGTACCACTTTTTCCATAAAGAAAATGGTGGACATGGTTCCACCATAAATTATGGGATTTTAAAAGCGACCGGAAAATATTTCAAGGTCGTTGACGGGGACGACTGGGTAGACCAAAGCCTTCTGCCGGATTTTGTCGCAATGCTGAAAACGCTGGATTCCGACGTAATCGCAAGTGATTTCAACTGTGTTCAGGACGGAACCGGAAAAATCATAAAAAAGCGTCATGCTGCAAATAATTCTTATCATTACAAAAGAGAATGGGGATTTGCGGAGGCGGTTACGGAACCGGTCATACCGATTCATTCCATGACGGTAAAAACCAAAATTTTACAGGAAAATCAGATCCGGCTGGATGAAAATTGCTTTTATGTCGATCAGGAATATATCCTTTATCCCATTCCGTACTGCGCGTCGGTATACTATGATCCGCGCGCACTCTACCAGTACCGTCTGGGCAGGGCGGGACAGAGTGTGGACATGAAGGTCATGCGGCAGCGGCGCGACCAGCATATAAGGGTGTTGGAGTCGCTGTTTGACTACTATAACCGGCATACGGATATCCAGACCTACAAAAAGCAGTATCTGGAAAAAGGAATTGCCGAAGCGGTCGATGATGAATATCAGATTTTCCTGTCTATGGGAAGCCGGCCGGAGGTTCTGGCGGAAATGAAAGCGTTTGATGAACGGCTGCAGGCGGAACATCCGGGCGTGTATCAGGAATGTCCGAGGCGGAGCGTATGGATGCTCCGCAAAAGCAATTTTAAGCTGTTTCCGTTAGGTACGTTCGCTTACCGGATCTTGAAAGGCAAATAAATGTTTTAAGAGGAAAATATGGATAAGATTTTATCAATTATTATACCAACCTATAATGCGGAAAAATTTCTGGATAAAGGCCTGACCTCCTTTCTCATGGACGATCCGAAAAAGATGGACAGGCTGGAGGTCATTGTAGTCAATGACGGAACAAAGGATGGCAGCGTTGCCGTAGCGCAGAAATATGCCGACCGATATCCGCAGACGTTTTCCATCGTAAATAAAGAAAACGGCGGACATGGCTCCGCCATCAACGAGGGAGTCCGTCATATAACCGGAAAATATTTTAAGGTCATCGACGCGGACGACTGGGTAGATACCGCAGCGCTGGAGCGGTTGATGGAGCTGCTGGAAAAAGAAGAATTTGAAGCAATGATCTCCAGCTATACCACGTATGATATTTCAAAAGACGAGTATGAATCCCGCAAGGTGCATGTGGAAGATTATGACCGGCTGTATACGCTTCCGGAGCTGATGGAGCGCTGGGACGATATTTATCTGGGACTGTCTTTTCATGGCGTATTGTACCAGACGCAATTTTATAAAAAGCAGAACTACCAGTTGGTAGAACATGCCTTTTACGAAGATCAGGAATATGCTACGGTTCCGCTGAGCTGGGCGACCAAGATCCGCGTGTTGGACGATGAAATGTATATATACCGCATCGGCGACGTCAACCAGAGCGTATCGACGGAAAGCCAGCTTCGGCGTCTTCCGGATTTTGAAAAGGTTTTATGGAAGATGCTGGAATTTGAAAGCCGGTTGGATGAGCTGCCGCCGGGCGGCGCGGAGCATTGGGCGAGAAAGCTGTCCAAATATATGTCGGATATTTATCAGATCACGCTGGTCAAAAATCCGGACAAGAAGGACAAGCGGAAATACATCAAGGATTTAAACCGCAGGCTTCGTGAGAAAAGTCCTTATATTTATGATTGCGTAAAGAATAAATACCGCGTATTTATCATTTTAAACCGGCTGCATATGAGCGATGAAGTGTATAACAAACAGTTTGCGGACTGTCTGGAATTTGCACGCAAACATCTGCATGTCAATAAGCTGTATAAATAGGAGACATCTGGGATATGAAAGAACGAACCATCGATTGGTGGGAAACCGCCTTTCTGATCATTTACGGGGTTATACTGCTGCATGATTTTCTGGACACCACGATGTTTCCAATTGTATGGCCGTCACGAATCGGGTATCTGTTTTTTGCGGCGGTCATAGTTTATGTGCTGGCAAAGCTGATATGGCACAATGATTACACGAAAAAAGAGCGGGTTCTGCTGGCCGTTATCCTTGCCGCCTTTTCCATTCCGGCGTTTACAACGGAGTATTCGTTTCTTTTGGAAATCGGATTTTTAATTGTCGGCGCAAAGGACGTACGCTTGGATCGGATTTTAAAGGTTTATCTCGTGATCGGTTTTACGGTAATGCTGGCGGCGTTTTTGGCAAGCCAGATGGGATGGATCGAGAATCTGGTCTATTATGCGGGAGAGGAACGAAAATTCCGGAATTCGTTCGGCATCATATATCCGACGGATTTTGCCGCGCATGTGTTTTATTTGATTCTGGCGGCGTCTGTTATCGGCAACCGGATCACGACGGTACCGGATATCCTGCTGGTCTTGTTCTTTGCCCTTTTTGTATGGAAGGCCTGCGGTGCGCGGACCGCTTTTGTATGTATAGGAATATACGCTTTGTTATTGGCGGCGGAAAAATGGAGAAGATTGACCGTAAAGAAGGGAAAAAGTCCATGCAGAAAATGGAAAATATTATTGGGACTGGTTCCGGTCCTCTGCGGTGTGATCTTTATAGCGATGGCTTCCCTGTATCGGGAAACAGAAGGAAGCTGGCTGAAGCTGAATGCGCTATTTAGCAGCCGTCTTCGATTAAGTGCAGAAGGAATTTCGGAGTATGGTTATTCTCTGTTTGGACAAAATATAAATGAAATTGGAAACGGCGGTACGTTGGAAAATCATGGTGCCTATTTTTTTCTGGACGATTCCTATATCCGAATTGCTTTGAAATATGGGGTGGTGCTGCTGGTTGTGGTACTGC
>CANQCX010000027.1 GCA_947591115.1 uncultured Lachnospiraceae bacterium
CCCTGACGGTGGGAGTGAGTCTGTTTTTGAACAGTATTTTTGATATGGTAAAGAGGCAGGTTTCGCTGACGGTTTCCTTTGTGTGCGGGGCGATCGGGATCCTGCTATGGATCGGAAGCGGCAATATGGACGGGCGGTTTTTGCGGACGCTTGTCCCGGGAATCTGTCTTCTGCTGCTGGCATGGGCAAGCAAAGGAAAAGTAGGATATGGGGACGGAATCGTACTGCTCTCCGCCGGAATGTATTTTACGGATGAGGAACGGATGGTTCTTTGCATGGCGGCATTTGCCGGCGCCGGAATATGCGGTTTGCTTTTATGCGCATTTTTTCATAAGGGGAAAAATTATGAGATGCCGTTTGTGCCGTTTTTATTTTTAGGATATCTGATTGTGAGGTGGATAACGTGGAGAAATTTATGGGGATAAAGAAATTTGCAGGAAGCAGACGGCTATGGGCAAGAGGCAGCTATACGGTGGAGGCATCGATTATGGTTCCGCTCCTCTTTTTCGAGATTGCGTTCGGTATGCGGATGGGACTGTATCTGTATCAGGAGATCCGGCAGGAGAGGGAACAGCAGACGGTGGAGTCTTTGTGGACGGTGTCTGACTTTTATAAAGATCAATGGATAAGCGAGGGAATCAATGATTAACAGAGAAATTGTATATGAAAGAAATCTGACCGGAAGCTATATGAAAATACCGGTCAGCTATGAAGGGGAATTTGATGAAAAAATGATGCTTCGGCGGAAGCTGCCGGGTTTGCTTCCGGTGGAAAAGTGTTTTGTAAACGGAATCGGCCAATACTGGTATCATATATCCGGCAAACAGTCGCTGGATACCTATTGCCGGATGAAGCCGATAGGTGTGGATTTTGTCAAACGCATCATTGTGGGTATTTGCAGTGAAATCGAAATTCTGGAATGGAATCTGCTGAAACCGAATATCCTGCTTTTGGATCCGGAGCTGATTTTTGTTACAAACAGCAATCAGGAAATCATTTTTGCCGTTTATCCGGGAGCCAAAACGGAGGTTTCTCTGGAATTCCAGCAGTTAATGGAATATCTGCTGACGAAGGTCGATCATAAGGACGCGGAAGCGGTAAGGATTGCATACGCAATTTATGAAAAAACGCTGGATGAAGGCTACAGCCTCATGGATATCCGCGATTCTTTGATCGAAAGAAAAGAGGAAACCCGTCCAAAGAGCGGAGAAACGTTTCGGGAATGCAGAAAAGAGGAGGAGAAAGAAGCGGTCAAAGAGGAGAAGGAGGCGCGCGGAAAAGATCTCAAAAAGCCGCGCAGGAAGGAATTTGCGGCGGAACAGCTGATCGGCAGGGTAAAGGAACAGCTCGACCGGCTGTGGGGCGAAAAGCAAAAGATGCTTCAAAAGAAACTTAAAGAGGTTCTGGCGGAAAAAAGAAAGGACAAGCGCAAAGAAGAAAGCGCGCCGGTTGAAATTGTCTATCCGGAAGAGGAACCCGACGAGGAGGAAAAGCCGCGGGAATCCATGTATCCGACCATATGCCTGAGCGATTATCGGGAACATCCGGAGGGCATCCTATTATATGAAGGAAAAGACCGGTTCTCAAACATCCGGTTAGAGGCCGCCGAATTGAAGATCGGGCAGGGCGAAGGCGTGGATATTGTAATCGCCAAAGATACGATCAGCCATTTCCATGCAAAAATTGACTGCGAAGATCAGGAATATTACATTGAAGACTTAAACTCTACAAACGGAACGTTCATCAATGACGAGACGCTTTCCTATAAAGAGCGCAGAAAACTGCAGCCGAACGATATTGTGCGTTTTGCGGACGTAAGGTACCGCTTTCTTTAAAAAGAAGCGGATTGCATTTCCGGAAAGAAGAAATTATAATACTTCCATACGGAAAGGAAAGACAGGATATGAATGAGCAAAGCGACCGGTATCATGGGAAGAAATCGTTTGTAACTTTTCTGCTCATTGCCGCGAATGTGGTAATTTATATGATTTTGGAATGGATCGGCGATACGGAGAACGTATTGTTTCTGCAGCGGTTCGGGGCAATGGATCCCGAATCCGTCTATCAAGACGGCGAGGTGTGGCGGCTGCTTAGTGCATCGTTTCTGCATTTTGGATTTGAGCATCTGTTCAATAACATGGTCATGCTGGCGTGCGCCGGACCGGTTTTGGAGCGTGCGGTCGGGCATCTTCGTTTTCTGCTGCTGTATCTTCTGGCTGCGTTCGGGGGAAGCGGCCTGTCCTGTCTGATGATGTATGTCCGGAAAGATTTTGCGGTATCTGCGGGGGCATCCGGCGCGATCTTTGGAGTTGTAGGGGGATTGTTCTGGGTAGTAATCGCCAATCGCGGATTTTATGAGGGAATCAGCGCAAAACGAATGCTGCTTATGATCGTGCTGTGCATGGGTGTTGGGATCGGTACTTCAGAAGTAGATAATTGGGGACATTTGGGCGGTCTGGCCGCCGGATTTCTGGCATGTATATGTTTTTATTCAAGACGAGGAAAAAAGATTGATTTTACCTCAAAAAATCAATATACTTAAAGACATAGAATGTCTATTTGTGAGGTAGCAGATGAAGATTAACGTTTATTATGGAGGACGCGGGTTATTAGATGATCCGACGCTTTATGTATTGAATAAGATGGAAGACGTCTTAAGGGAGCTGCGCGTAAATGTCGAGCGCTACAATATCTACGAGCATAAGAATGAGATCGCAACCCTTCCGCAGACGTTTAAGGATGCGGATGGCATTATTCTGGCAACGACGATCGAATGGCTGGGCATCGGCGGCTTTATGCAGCAGTTTTTGGATGCCTGCTGGCTGTACGGCGACAAAGAGAAGATCAGTGCGACGTATATGCAGCCGATCGTGATGTCAACCACGTACGGAGAACGGGAGGGCGAGCTTACCCTGATGAACGCGTGGGAGATCCTCGGAGGTCTGCCATGCGCAGGATTGTGCGGATATGTAGAGGATCTGGTTACGTTTGAGATGAATAAGGATTTTACGCTGATCATTGAGAAGAAGGCGGAGAATCTTTACCGAACCATTTCCCAGAAAATGAAAAGCCTTCCAACCAGCAATCAGGCGGTCAAACAAAGCGTGCTGCGTACGCAGCAGATGAACCTGACGCCGCAGGAAAGCGAGCAGCTTTCGCATTATGTTTCGGACGACTCTTATGTAAAGAAGCAAAAAGAGGACATCGAAGAACTTGCTTCCATGTTCAAAGACATGCTGGGACAGGTTCAGAAGGAAGAAGATACCCCGTATATTGCGGAACTGCAGGCGCATTTTATTCCGCAGGAGGATTTTCAGGCAAGCTATTCGTTTATGATCGAAGGCTGCAAGAAGCCGCTGTACATCATGGTGCAGGGAGAAGAACTGACCATACATTACGGACAGGAAGATCATATTGATGTATTTGCGAAAATGTCCGCAGAGGTCATGCAGTCGATCATAGATGGACGGATGACCTTCCAACGGGCATTTATGACGGGAGAGATGACGGCGAAGGGCAATTTTAAGACGCTTCGCACACTGGATCAGATTTTTCGTTTTGACTAGCGCAAAGGGGCAGGGCGATGGTAAAAGTCGTCCCTTGTCCAACTGTAGAGGTCAGCGATAAGGTTCCGTTGTGGCTTTCGATAATCCCTTTGGAGATCGCAAGACCAAGTCCGCTGCCGTCTTCTTTGGAGCTGAAGAACGGAGTGAAAATCTGATCTTGTATTTCCGGCGGAATACCGTCGCCCGTATCGCTGACGTCAAAACACAACTGATTTCTTCTGCAGTAGGTTCGGACGATCAGGCTTCCATGCCTGTTCATGGCTTCGGAAGCGTTTTTGATCAGATTCAACAGTGCATGATGGATGCGCATCGTATCAAAATATCCCTCCGGAAGGCCGAAAGGAATATCAAAGGTAATGATGGCGTCGTCATCAAACAGTGTTTTTGCGGATGTACGTAAAACAGAGAGAAAATCATACAGGTTCACATTGGATTTCTGCGGATTTTCACAAAGTTTTGTCGAGGATACGTCAATGATCATTTGACGGAGACTGGTAATGTCCGCCAAAGTGTCTTCCCAAAATGGGAAGGATTTTACTTCAGGGTGCTTTTTCTCGATAAGCTGCAGAGAGCATCCGATCACAGCGATCGAGTTTTTGATTTCGTGGAAAATGAATTGATAATCTTCGTTATTTAACATATAAAATCCTCCGCTTATAGGGAAGTGTAGCATTTGTGTCTGATTTGTGCAATCAAATTTCATCTACAGATTTCGACAAATCAGGGTAGAAAGGAGACGAAAAAATATGAAAAATGACAATTGTATCTTTTGTAAGCTGGCAAACGGCGTGATTCCGACCAATACGGTGTATGAAAATGAAGATTTTCGGGTTATTCTGGATGCGAGTCCGGCGACCAAAGGACATGCGCTGATCCTGCCGAAGGAGCATTATGCCAATATTTATGAAATCGACAGCGAGCTTCTCGGAAAAGCGGCAAAACTGGCGCAAAAGGTCATCTGTGAGGAAACGCAAAAGCTTGGCTGCGACGGATATAATATGCTCCAGAACAACGGAGAGGCGGCAGGACAGACGGTATTTCATTTCCATATTCATCTGGTTCCAAGATATGCGCAGGAGGATGAGGCGGATATCCTGAAATGGAGCCATAAGGAATATACGGATGAAGAAATGGCGGAAATCTGCCAAAAGATGAGCTTCTAAGATATGATAGGAAAATCCGGCGGCAGGCTGCGCGCGAAAGCCGTTTTTGCGCAGCCGCCGCCGGAATGGAATTTGTATGCTTCAAGTTTACCGGACAAAACGTTCGATCAGTTCCAGAATGGTTTGGATGGAATCCATCTGATTGCTTTTTTCCATTGCTTTTTGGTACACATCGCGCGATTGGAAGACTTTGCGGACTGCTTCCAGCAGCAAAGGTCCAGTCAGCGCCTCCTCCTCTATGACATAAGAGAATCCCTGTTTTTCAAACGATTTTGCATTTAAGATCTGATCGCCGCGGCTGGCGGACGCAGAGAGCGGGATCAGAATATTCGGTTTATGGAGGGCAAGCAGTTCACAGATGGAGTTTGCGCCGGCTCTGGAAATGACAAGGTCGGCGAGCGCAAACAGGTCGGAAAGCTCTTCCCGAGCGTATTCAAACTGTGCATATCCGATCAGACCGGTCAGAGAAGCATCCAGATTGCCTTTTCCGCAAAGGTGAATGACATTGTATGCTCCCAGCAGCTCCGGAAGGATGCCGCGGACGGTCTCATTGACGATTTTGGAGCCGGTGCTTCCGCCGATGATCATCAGTACCGGTTTTTCGGTGTTTTCAAAATTGCAAAGCCGCCGTCCTTTTTGCGGATCGCCAAAGAGCAGCTCCTGACGGATCGGAGAACCGGTCAGAACCGCTTTTTCTTTGGGGAGATATTTCATGGTCTCCGGAAAATTGCAGCAGACTTTTTTGGCGCCACGAACGGCAATGCGGTTGGCAAGTCCCGGCGTAATATCGGATTCGTGGATGATTGCCGGAATGTGGAGCTGTCCGGCGGCCAAAACAACCGGAACGGATACAAATCCGCCTTTGGAGAAAACGACATTCGGCTTTATTTTTTTCAGAAGACGGATTGCCTGACCATAGCCTTTCAGCACTTTGAACGGATCCGAAAAGTTTTTCCAGTCAAAATAACGGCGGAGTTTGCCGGAGGAAATACCGTAATATGGGATTTCCTGCGCCTCAATGAGACCTTTTTCTATGCCCTGATAAGAACCGATATATGTGATCTCGTATCCGGCTTCTTTCAACGCCGGCATCAGGGCGATGTTAGGCGTGACGTGGCCTGCCGTACCGCCTCCGGTCATAACGATTTTTTTCATATGCTCCATCCTTTCTGCATGGTAAATTGCGCTGTCTCTTCTATATATTATACTCCAAAACGGAAAAGTCAAGAAGATCATATGCGGCGTTTTGGCGGTTATGAGTATGGCGCCGCGGCGTCGAAAAGAGGGGAAACTTGCGGCGAAAAATCCGGTTGTCCCACTTTTTTTGGCAGGGAAATTTCTTTATAATAAGGATAGTTCCGATAAGGACAGTTCAAAAAAGGAGGGCAACCGGATGGAAATGCTGATCGCGGCGGTGCAGGCGCACATGCAGGAAATTATGCTGGGAATACAGTTTTTGCTGCTTTTGCTGTTCTGTATCATGGCACATAAGATAACGGTAACAAAACGCAAAATGGATGCGATATCGAAAGCAGTGGAAGAATATCTTACGGCTGTTATGGAGGAAGAAGCCAAAGAGGAGGCAATGTCTGAAAATATTAAAAATTTTGAGGAAAATGCAATAAATCTGAAAAGACAGAAGGCGGAGGAAGAGAATCGCTTGATCTCAGCGGTTTTGCAGGAAATTTTCCCTTGATAATTGAATGGCGCTTTGCTACAATTACATACGATAGGTAATCTTTCATACAATCACAAAGGAGTGGGGATATATGAGTAAAGTTACGTTTGATTATTCGAAGGCATCTGTTTTTGTCAGTGAAGAAGAAGTTTCCTATATGGAGAAGCTGGTTGCGGATGCAAAAGCGCAGTTGGTGGCAAAGACCGGCGCGGGAAACGATTTTCTGGGATGGATCGACCTTCCGGTAAATTATGACAAAGAAGAATTTGCACGAATCAAAAAAGCGGCGGAGAAAATCCAATCGGATTCCGAGGTTTTGATCGTTATCGGAATCGGAGGCTCCTATCTGGGCGCAAGGGCGGCCATCGAATTCTTACGGCATGGATTTTACAATAATGTTTCTAAGGAGCTGCGCAAGACGCCGGAGATTTACTATGCCGGAAACAGCATCAGCAGTACCTATTTAAAAGGCTTGCTGGATGTTGTCGGCGATCGTGATTTTTCCGTAAACATTATTTCCAAGTCGGGTACGACAACGGAACCGGCGATCGCGTTCCGCGTATTTAAGGAGAAGCTGGAAAAGAAATACGGAAAAGAAGAGGCGGCAAAACGTATTTATGCAACGACCGATAAGGCAAAGGGCGCACTGAAGAACCTCGCAACAGAGGAAGGATATGAGTCGTTTGTTGTACCGGATGATGTCGGAGGCCGTTTTTCCGTACTGACCGCAGTCGGACTTCTTCCGATCGCTGTCAGCGGCGCGGATATCGACCGGCTGATGGAAGGCGCGGCAGAAGGAAGAAAGCTGGCGCTCGAGCAGGATTTTGCAAACAACGACGCACTGCAGTATGCGGCTGTCCGCAATATTTTACTGCGTAAGGGCAAATCGGTAGAGGTGCTTGCCAATTACGAGCCGAGCTGCCACTATGTATCGGAGTGGTGGAAGCAGTTGTACGGAGAGAGTGAAGGCAAGGATCAGAAGGGTATTTTTCCGGCATCCGTTGATCTTACTACGGATCTGCATTCGATGGGGCAGTTTATCCAAGACGGCGCGCGTTTGATGTTTGAGACGGTTTTAAACGTAGAGCAGTCCCGCGAAGAAATTGTCATTCAGGAAGAGCCGGTCGATCTGGACGGTTTGAATTATCTGGCGGGCAAGAATATGGATTTTGTCAATAAGAGCGCGATGAACGGTACGATTCTGGCGCATACGGACGGAAATGTTCCGAACCTGATGGTAAAAATTCCGGAGCAGAATGAATTCTATCTGGGAGAATTGTTCTACTTCTTTGAATTTGCCGTAGGCGTGAGCGGCTATCTCTTGGGCGTGAATCCGTTTAACCAGCCGGGCGTAGAAAGCTATAAGAAAAATATGTTTGCACTGCTTGGAAAACCGGGTTATGAAGACGCCAGAGAAGATTTGTTAAAGAGATTGTAATTTACAGATGCTTCGATTCGGATCAGAAGCTGTGCGGATCTCCAGTCATAGAAATATGGCTGGGGATTTTTTATGTCATAGAAAATTTTTAAAAAATTTTAAAAAAAATGAAAACAATGTTTGACAAATAGAAAAGTCTTTGCTATAATAGCCACCGTAACAAATTCGTAACATTTGAAATAAAATGTTTAAAAACGAAACATAAGTGTAATACTTCTGCATAAGATTACACCATATGGAGGTTTTATATGAAGCGAAACAAGAAAGTGATGGAAAGCATGGCGGTAGCTGCATTGGCATTGGCGATGTCCATCACGTCAGTTGCAGGCAACGGAAGAGGAAAGGACGCCAACGAAACGTTTTCCAACGTAGGTCTGGAAGACAGCGGAGTTGCGGGAGTTGCGGAAACACTGGTCGATTATGAATTGTCGGCTTCGGAGGAACTGGAAAATAACGTTACGGTAGAAAAAGAAGAAGTTTATATGGTGGCTGCTTCGGCAGAGGAAGCGGTACAGGAAGCTGCGGAGGCTGAGCCGGCGCTGACTCCGGAGGAGCAGGAATGGCAGTCCGCGCTGATGGCGAATGTAGAGCAGTCTTTGAATGTACGCGCAGCGGGAAATGAAGAAGCCGAAA
Organism: uncultured Lachnospiraceae bacterium; assembly: GCA_947591115.1. Lineage (GTDB taxonomy): Bacteria > Bacillota > Clostridia > Lachnospirales > Lachnospiraceae > Roseburia. The sequence continues at coordinate 8,479 of CANQCX010000027.1, forward strand.
TCGTCGGAAAGCTGTATAAAGGCGATAAAGCAACCGTTGTGGAAGCGGGAAGCGAATGGACAAAGATTCAATCCGGAAATGTAGAAGGGTACGTTAAAAACGAATACTGCGTATTCGGAACGGATGCCCTTGCATATGCGAAAGCAAATTGCGACACCGTCGCCAAGTCTACAACGGACGGTCTGCGCATCCGGAAGGGACAGAGTACGGAATCCGGCGTTGTAAAAACGCTTGCAGCAGGAGATGAGGTAAAAGTAGATCTTTCTGCAGAAACAGAGGAAGGCTGGGTTGCAGTCAATTATCGTTCCGCTGTCTGCTATGTCAGCGCGGATTATGTAGAGGTTTCCTTAAAAACAGGAACCGGAATGACATTGGAGGAAGAAGCGCAGGCAAAAGCGGCGGAAGAAGAAGCAAAGAAGAAAAAAGAAGCCGAAAAGGCAGCCGCAGCTTCCAAACAGACAAAAAGCTCCGGAACGACACAGGGGGCATCCCTTGCCGCTTCCGTAGACGATGTAACACTGCTTGCGGCGCTGATCCAGTGTGAAGCAGGAGGACAGTCTTATGAATGCCAGCTTGCCGTCGGCGCAGTTGTCGTCAATCGTGTAAGAAGCGGTTCCTATCCGGGAAGTATTTACGGAGTTATCTATCAGAGAGGTCAGTTTAGTCCGGCTTCCAGCGGAAAATTGGAAAGCCGTCTGGCTAAGGGCGTCAGCGGTACTGCTTACTCTGCGGCGCAGGCAGCGCTTGGCGGAGCGGATAACACAGGCGGAGCAACCTCCTTTAAACTGGCATCATCCGGACACAGCGGAGTTGTTGTTGGACCGATCGTATTTTTCTAAATCAATAGAAGCATTTTGAAAGGGAGCGGTAATAAGCTCCCTTTTTTCTGCTTGTATTCTAAAGGCAAATAAGGTATAATGACTGACGATATTATAGTGTTGTATAGCGGTATACGGAGGAAAGGGCAATGACATTAAAGGGACGTAATTTTTTAAAACTGATGGATTACACCCCGGATGAAATTCGGTATTTAATCGATCTGGCGGCGGAGCTAAAGAGCCAGAAGAAGCAGGGGATCCGGCATGACTGTCTGACGGGGAAGAATATTGCGCTGATTTTCGAAAAAACCAGCACCCGAACCAGATGCTCTTTCGAAGTGGCGGCGCATGATCTGGGGATGCACGCAACATATTTAGATCCAAGCGGTTCCCAGATCGGGAAAAAAGAGAGCATCGCCGATACCGCGCGCGTGCTGGGACGGATGTATGACGGCATTGAATACCGCGGTTATGAGCAGTCGATCGTAGAGGAGCTTGCGCAGTATGCAGGCGTTCCGGTGTGGAACGGACTGACCAATGAATTTCATCCGACGCAGATGATCGCGGATATGCTGACGGTACGGGAGCATCTTGGACATTTGGAAGGGATCCGGTTTGTCTATATGGGCGATGCCCGTTATAATATGGGAAATTCCCTTATGGTAACCTGTGCAAAGCTGGGAATGGATTTTGTGGCATGTACCAACAAAAAATATTTTCCGGATCAGAAGCTGGTGGAGGACTGCAGGAAACTGGCGGAGGAAACCGGAGCAAGCATTACCCTTACGGAAGATGTAGCGGAGGGAACAAAAGACGCGGATGTGATCTATACCGACGTATGGGTTTCTATGGGAGAACCGGAGGAGGTCTGGGCGGAGAGAATCGCAGATCTGTCCGGATATCAGGTCAATGAAAAAGCGTTTGAACATGCGAAGCCGTCCGCAATCTTTATGCATTGCCTTCCGGCGTTCCACGATCTGAAAACAACGATCGGCAGACAGGTTTATGAAAAATTCGGACTGGCGGAGCTGGAAGTTACGGATGAGGTTTTTGAAGGGCCGCGTTCGGTTGTCTTTGATGAAGCGGAGAACCGGATGCATTCCATTAAAGCCATCATGAAAGCGACCTTGTCGGATTAGGAGCAGGCAAATGAAGGCGGACATTCTCAGCAGAGAAGAACTGCAGAGCATTCTGGACACCCAATGGGCGGGCAAGGAAATCGTCTGTCTGGATGTTGTGGATTCTACAAATACAAAAGCGAAGGAGCTGGCGGAAAAAGGCTATCCTTCCGGAACGCTTGTTGTCGCGCAGCAGCAGACTGCGGGAAAAGGACGGCGGGGACGAGGATGGGAATCGCCGGCGGGAAGCGGGATTTTTATGACGCTTCTGCTCAAACCAGCCATTGATCCGGATCACGCCTCTATGCTGACATTGGTTGCAGCGCTTTCCGTAGCAAAAGCGCTTGCGGAGATTACGCAGGCGGACGTCAAAATCAAATGGCCCAATGATATTGTGGTAAACGGGAAAAAAATATGCGGCATTTTAACGGAAATGAGCGCGCAGCTTAATCACATCAACCATATTGTCATCGGAATCGGGATCAATGTCCATAACGAGGATTTTTCGGAGGAACTCCGTCCGGTGGCAAGCTCGCTTTTGCTGGAATGCAAAAAACGGTTTTGTCGCGCCGAAATCATTGCAAAGACGCTCGGATATTTTGAAACGTATTATGCGGAATTTCTTAAAACGGAAAATCTGCAGATTTTGGCGGCGGATTATAATGCGCTTTTAGTCAATATGCATAAAAACGTGCGTGTGCTGGATCCAAAAGAACCGTTTGAGGGAACGGCTGCCGGAATTACGGAAAACGGCGAGCTGATCGTAGATACGCTGGAATCGCGGAAGCTGGTGTCCAGCGGAGAGGTTTCGGTTAGAGGGATATACGGATATGCTGAATGAAGAAATGATTTTATGCGCGGCAAGCGCGTATAAACGGAAATATTATTTGAATGAGCAATTTGAAGAACTTCCGAAAGGGATCAAGGAAGAGCTTCAAATTTTATGCGTTATGTTTACGGAGGATGTAGGCGGCGTATTGGAGCTGGTCTTTGATGAGGATGGAAATCTGGAGTTTCGCACCTCTTATGAAGAAAATGATTTTTTCTATGACGAAATCGGAAGCGCGTTAAAGATCAAGCAGTACCAGAATTCCAAGCGCGAGCTTTTGGAATCCATCCAAACCTATTACCGGATCGTATTTCTGGGGGAAGGGCTGGATGAGGAGGATTAGCGGATGATATTGACCATTGATGCCGGAAACACCAATATAACCTGCGGAGTATTTCATTCCGATGCGATTGCAGCGACCTTTCGCATCACAACAAAGATGCCAAGAACATCCGACGAATACGGGATGCTGCTCTGCACATTATTGGAGAGAAACGAATTAAAAGTAAGCGAGATACAGGATGCGATCATTTGTTCCGTCGTACCGAACATCATGCATTCCTTAGAGGGCGCGATCATAAAATATCTGCATATCAAACCGATTATTGTCGAGGCGGGGATCAAGACCGGAATCCGCATTGTAACCCCGAATCCGCAGCAGATCGGGGCGGATCGTATTGTAGACGCGGTTGCCGCATATGAGCTGTACGGCGGTCCTGTGCTGGTCGTAGATTTTGGAACGGCGACCACGTATGATTATGTGGATGAAAACGGCGCTTTTCTTGGAGGAATTACAGCGCCGGGCATACGGATATCGGCGCAGGCGCTGTGGGAGGATGCCGCAAAGCTTCCGGAGATTGAGATAAAAAAACCGGAACACATCCTCGGAAAAGATACCATTACCAGTATGCAGTCCGGTCTGGTATACGGGCAGATCGGGCAGACGGAGTATATTGTACGGAAAACAAAGGAAGAAGTCGGGCGGGAAGATGTTAAGGTTATCGTAACCGGAGGACTGGGACGGCTGATCGCCAATGAAACGGATGTGATCGATGCATATGATCCGAACCTGACGCTCAAGGGAATTTATTTTGTATATAAAAAACAGAATCGGAAAATAAAGTAATCTTTTATGGGACAAAATACTATCAGGCCGCTTGCGATCGGCAGCGTTACGATACCGAACAATTTAATACTTGCGCCGATGGCAGGAGTAACCGACCTGCCATTTCGTTTGCTTTGCAAAGAACAGGGCGCGGGACTTTTGTGCATGGAGATGGTAAGCGCAAAAGCGATTCTTTATAAAAACCGCAATACCGAAGAACTGCTGCAGATCGATCCGCGCGAACATCCGGTATCCCTGCAGCTCTTTGGCTCGGATCCGGAAATCGTTTCTTCGATTGCAAAGCAGATCGAGGAGCGTCCGTTTGATATTCTGGATCTGAATATGGGATGCCCCGTTCCAAAAGTCGTCAATAACGGCGAAGGCTCCGCTTTAATGAAAAATCCCGTTCTGGCAGGGCGGATCATCGAAAAAACGGTCAGGGCGATTAAAAAACCCGTAACCGTAAAAATCCGAAAGGGATTTGATGAAGCAAACGTCAATGCAGTAGAAATGGCAAAAATCGCGCAGGAATCCGGAGCGGCGGCGGTCGCCGTACATGGCAGAACCAGAGAGCAGTATTATTCCGGAAAAGCGGATTGGGAGATCATAAGAAAGGTTAAGGAGGCAGTGTCGATTCCGGTAATCGGAAACGGGGATCTGCTTACGGCGGAGGATGTAACCGCAATGAAAGAGCAGACCGGCTGCGACGGTTTTATGATCGCGCGGGGCGCGCAGGGCAATCCCTGGATCTTCCGGCAGATCCTTCATTATTTTGAAACGGGAGAACATTTAAAGAAACCGGACATGGAGGAGGCGACGGAAATGATCCTCCGCCATGCAAAAATGATGATGGAGTACAAAGGCGAGTATACGGGGATGCGGGAAATTCGAAAACATGCGGCGTGGTATACGGCGGGATATCCCAATTCAGCAAAGCTGCGGGTTAAGATCAATGAAGCGGAAACATTTGACGAATTAGAACGAATTTTGAAATCTTGACATCAGGCGCCGGATTCGTTATAATACGTTAGTTAATCTAGGTAATAATTTAGGAGAGAAGGGTAAGAAAATGGATAAAAAGAATATCTTGACTTATGAAGGTCTCAAAAAATTGGAGGATGAATTACAGGATTTACGGGTTGTAAAACGGAAAGAGGTTGCCCAGAAGATCAAAGAGGCACGCGAACAGGGCGATCTGTCCGAGAACGCGGAATACGATGCTGCCAAAGACGAGCAGCGCGATATTGAGGCGCGTATTGAAGAAATCGAAAAGATTTTAAAAAATGCGGAAGTTGTTGTAGAAGAAGAGGTTGATCTTGAGAAAATCAGCATCGGATGCAAAGTAAAAATTTTGGATTGTGAATTTGATGAAGAATTAACATATAAAATTGTAGGTTCTACGGAAGCAAACAGCTTAAAGGGAAAAATTTCCAACGAATCTCCGGTCGGAAAGGCGCTGATCGGTCATAAAGTCGGCGAAATCGTTACGGTGGAGACTCAAATGGGAGAGCTGCAGTACAAGGTACTGGAGATTCAAAGATCCAGTGTAGAATAAATAAATTCAGTGATAGAAGCGGAGGAACGTATGGCGGAGCAGAATAACGGGAATCAGAATGGCGGGCAGCAGGACATTAACCAGCTTTTAAAAGTCCGTCGTGAAAAATTAAAGGAGCTTCAGGATAACGGAAAGGATCCGTTTGTCATTACAAAATATGATGTATCGCAGCACAGCGCAGACATCAAAGAGCATTATGAGGAGCTGGAAGGGAAAGAAGTATCCGTTGCCGGCCGTATGATGTTTAAACGCGTTATGGGAAAAGCTTCTTTTTGCAACGTTCAGGATTTAAAGGGAAGCATTCAGGCGTACGTTGCGCGGGATAATATCGGCGAAGATTCCTATAAAGATTTTAAAAAGTACGATGTGGGCGATATTCTGGGAATCAAGGGCGAAGTATTTAAGACAAAAACGGGCGAAATTTCCATTCATGCCTCGGAAGTAACGCTGCTGTCCAAGAGTCTGCAGATCCTTCCGGAAAAATTTCATGGATTGACCGATACCGATACCCGCTACCGTCAAAGGTATGTTGACCTGATCATGAATGAAGATGTCAAAGATACGTTTATCAAACGTTCCAAAGTCATCAGCAGCATCCGCCGTTATCTGGATGCGCAGGGGTTTATGGAGGTAGAAACCCCGATGCTGGTATACAATGCGGGCGGAGCGGCAGCAAGACCGTTTTATACGCATTTTAATGCATTGAATGAGGATTTAAAGCTTCGGATTTCGATCGAGCTTTACTTAAAGCGTCTGATCGTGGGCGGTCTGGAACGCGTATATGAAATCGGGCGCGTGTTCCGCAACGAAGGCGTGGACACCCGTCACAATCC
>CANQCX010000028.1 GCA_947591115.1 uncultured Lachnospiraceae bacterium
AAAAAATAATGCCGGTACTTTACCGACATCATTTTTAACATCTATTCTTATTTAAAATTTGGAATCAGTATTTTAGCAATAACCTCATTGCCTTGCTTATTGATCGAGAACTCGCCTTGATACTTTTCCACAATGTTTTTAACACTGCTAGTTCCAATTCCATGAAATATTTTGTTATGTTTTGTTGTTTCTAATTGCTTTGAAAACTCCCTGCTGTATTTATTAATGATCTTTATTATAATAAAGTGTTTATCCTGCCTTATTGTTACATCAATATATGGCTCCTCCTCCGAAATACTTGCTTCAATTGCATTATCAATAAGATTTCCCAAAATATTGGCCATATCTAATTCACTAACAACACAATTTTCAGGTACTTTTGCATTGACAACGAATGTAATTCCCTTCTCTTCCGCAAAACTCTGTTTTGTATTTACAATCGTGTCAACAATAGTACTTCCTGTTCGTATATAAAACATTTTCCTATCAATGAGTTCATTCTCTTGTCTAAGATATTTTTTTATTTCTTCAATATTTCCATCATTGGCAAGCTGCGTCAAAGCTATTATGTTATTTTTATAATCATGTATGCTGCTTCGCCATAACTTAAATGCCTGTTCTGTCTCATCAAGTGATTTTTGTAACATGCTGTTTTTCATTTCTATGAGTTCTGTTTTTTGCCTCTGCTCATAACCTTCTCCTGTCTTAATGACAAAGTAAAACATTAATAATTCTATTATAATTGAAGCAATAAAAAAAATCATAAGAAATAGTTGCGTCTCTGGATTTCCGTTATCCATATTAAGTTCCACCATAACAAAATGTGAAACCAAAAGGAAAATGGAATACATACACATAATTACTATATATCTTTTCAAAAATACGAGTGATTTTTTTAGAAGCTTATTAAGAGTTACTATAATTAAAACTAGCAGTGATTTTGACAATAATATACATATCACTCTCTTAAGGCTCTGTGTGTTAAGCAAATATCCGGCATCCGTATCTAAGACAAATGCTGCAAAATACACCGTCATAAAATCAACTGCTGATAATATTACTAAATCTGTTAATGTAAGCAAAACTAATAATCCTATTTTTCTTTTATATATAAGTATTTGTAGTAAAACAATTATTGTTATTGATAGTATCGAATTAACATATGAAAATAATTCAATTTTATTCAATATGATTGTTAGCAATGCTCCAATTCCCGATAAAATAATTACTGAGTATTTTTTGTCTCCCAGCTTTTCTTTTTCCAAAAATGTGCCACAAAATATGCAGCACATAGAAATCTCGATAAAACTTGCAACATACTCCATAATCCAATAAAAAACTGTCATACCCTACTTCCCCAATAATTCATTAGTGCTGTTTTTACATTTTTTATTCTGGTTCTGCTGACAATAAGTTGTTCGCCATTGTCTAATGTAATATCATAACTGGAAAATTTATCAATATATTTGGCATTTGCAACACAGCCACTATGTATTCTTATAAAATCTTCATTATCTAATTCTTCACATAATTCTTTGATTGTTTTCCGAACTGCAAGCACCTCTCCATTACTTAAATGAATTCCAACTTTCCTTGCTTCAGTTTCAAAATACATAATATCAGAATGCTTTATTTTCACTTCCTTATCTTCTGTTTTTACCACAATATGGTTATCCTCCATTTCTGCAAGTCGGGAACATGCCGCTTTCAGAGCCAGCGGAAGTTCCTTTGTTACCCTGTTCTTTCTTATATAACGGAACGGATTATATTCTATGGAATCAAAAACATACTGTTCATGTGCAGAAATGAAAATAAGAATGATATCTGATCCTTTCTCTCGAAGTTTTTTAGCGACCTCAAGTCCTGAAATATCCGGCATATCTATATCTAAAAATAAAATATCAAAGTTCTCTTTATTGTTGTAAATCAAATCAAAAACCTTATTTCCATCCATATACAGGTATGTTTCTATTGTAATATTTAATTGTTCTGACGCTCTATACAGTTCTTTCTGAATCATCTCTAATGAGTTTTGTTCATCATCACATATAGCTATATTTATCCGCATTTATTTTCTCCTTCATCTTCATTTTTGCAAAAATAGGGGCAATGATGAAGTCGGTAAGTGAATGCACGAGTTATTATCAATACCTATATCCTTTTTATTGCAAAAGAAAAGTACCACCCCAAACAATTTAATGCTCGAAACGGTACCCACGTGCGCCACCAGGGGTTCGAACCCTGGACACCCTGATTAAGAGTCAGGTGCTCTGCCAGCTGAGCTAGTGGCGCATAACTTTTATTACTTGTAAACGCAAAAATTATTATATAGTATCTGAAACAAAAAAGCAAGTCTTTTTTTCAGAATTTTTTTCAGAGGTAAACGTTCCATCGGCGTTAGCAGTCTTTGGAATGCGAAGTGCGAGATTACGATGACGCGGTTGAACTGTTTATCCTCTGAAAAATTTCCATATGCTTTATGCCATGTTCGCAAACAGTGCGGCAATATCATCCGGACTTAAATTGCGGTTCGGATCTGACAGATCCGGCATCGGCGGCTTTTCCTCTTTGACCGGTTCCGGTTCCGGCTCCGGAGCAACATCCCCCGCCATATTTGCAAACAACGCTGCAATGTCATCCGGACTCATTTTCTTATTTGGATCTGACAAATCCGGCATCGGCGGTTTCTCTTCTTTGACCGGTTCCGGCGTTGGCGCTGGCGCTGGTTCTGGCTCCGCCGCTTTTTCTTCTGCGGCATGATTGTCGTCTGCCATATTTGCAAATAATGCGGCGATGTCATCCGGACTCATTTTCTTATTTGGATCTGACAGATCCGGCATTGGCGGTTTCTCCTCTTTGACCGGTTCCGGCGTTGGCGCTGGCGCTGGTTCCGGCATCGGTGCCGGTTCTGCTGCTGGCGTTGGTACCGGTTCCGGCTCCGCTGCTGCCTGTACCGGTGTCGGCTCCGGCATCGGTGCCGGTTCTGCTGCTGGTACTGGTGTTGGCTCTGCTGCTGCCTGTATCGGTGCCGGTTCTGCCGCTGCTACTGGTGCCGGTGCCGTCATTGGCTCTGCTGCTGCTGGTACCGGCGTCGGTGTTGGTGTCGGTTCTACCGCCTGTACTGGTGCTGGTGCCGGCGTCGGTATCGATACCGCTTCCGGAACGGCTGCAACCGGAATTGTTTTTTGCGTCTGGACAATGATATTATTCAAACGCAGTTCCATATCCTTTAAAGCCATAACCAATTCCTGATGCTTTGCAAATAGCTGCTGCAGACTGCTTTCCTGCTCGTCCTGATATGTATTGATAAGCTCTGCGTTATTGCCATGCAAAAGTTTTTCGAATTCGCCGATCCTTTCCATAAGAAGATCATTGGAATTCATAATTACTTCTGCATTTTCGCGGCTGCGGTTAATGACTACTTTGGCAACGCCCTTCTGTGAACCGATAATTTCTTCCGCCGGAATCTTTCCGTTCTTTTCAATTCGATCCAGCTTTTCTGAAATTTCTTCGTAATTTTTCTTATGGGAAAGGTACGATGCCTTCTCGGATTTAAAAATCTGATCGTACTGCTCTTTCCGGTACTGCTCCTTTGCCGCCGCCTGATCCATAATTCCGTTTATCACAAAATAAAGAAACAGCAAAAGAAGAATCGTAAAAATCCCGATGACGATATACTGCTTTGGCTGGTTTATCATTGCATACAGGTCAATGATAAAAACCGCTGCAGACAATAGTGCAAAAAATGTGGTTTTCAGTTTTTTCTTGTTTTTTTGATTTTCCTGAATCGGTGTAATTTCTTTATCCATACGCTTCCTCTTTTCTTGAATAAAAAATGAGCAATGCACCTAACTGGATTCGAACCAGCGGCCTACCGCTTAGGAGGCGGTCGCTCTATCCTGCTGAGCTATAGGTGCCGATTGCGCAGACTGCGCAAATATACTTAAAGACAAACTCTGCCCTGCATCCAGATATTTCCTTTAAAACGTCTGCCGATATCCGGTTTGCCTAATAAGTCCTTTTCGTTGATACAGACTTCAAACACAATGTCGTTACACTCTACTTTTATACAATAAAGCGTTTCTTTTGTAAAGTAATTTTCCATCCGGCGGTAATCGATAATATCCCCGAGAATGCTGTACTGGTCGCTTTCAATTCCATACGGCATGAAGTAGTTTGTGACAATGCTCAAAATATCTTCATACATCACACGCTTTGATAAAATGGAATAGGTGTCCATGTCTTCAAGCGTCAGGCTTTCAATGGCGTCCTCATCTCCGTCCCTTGCCTTTGCAAGAAGCTGGTTTCGTTCTTTGTATTTGTAATAACTTTCTTCCCGCGTTTCTTTTTTCTTTTGTACGGAAAATAAAATCTTTCCTTCGACCGACAACGCAGCCAATTTAGCGCCGCGCAAAAGGACGTCGCGATGCAGCCTTTTTTCCGCCAGATACTCTGCGGTATTCTGTATATAAAAGATTAACGTTACGCCAAGACTCAATTCGTCGCTGATACCCGCATAAGCCTCTCGGTCAGAATGTTTTTGAATTTCAATTTGCTCCTGCGTGGAAAGTATGTGTGCAGAAAGATACGGATAATAGTATTCTATTTGAAATTCTCCGTTTTCCTCGTATATGCCGCACACCATGATTCCAATGCCGGATGCGTATTCGCGGGAAAGCTCTACAAATTCATTTTCTTCTGAATCTTTGGTTACTTTCATTCTTTCCGGTCTTTCAATGATATCCTGAAGAATTCTTTTGAAATCTTTTCTTCCGATGTCTGAAAAACCAATGGCTCTCAAGAATTGATGCAATTTCCCGCCTCCTTTATGAACTATATTTTACATGAAAAAATCAGATTATACAACCGAAAGAATCGAAATATGTTTTTCTGTCATTAAATTCTTTTCTTCCTTCGAAGCTGTCATCAAAACAACCGGTCTTTCCGGATCATCGGTCTGCGAAACCACAACCCCTTCTTCGTCCCCATCAATCCGGACAACAGTTCCCGCCGGATATGCCGCCGTCATGGAAAGCAAAAGCTCTGTCATCTTTTTTTCATAGCAGATTCCCGCTTTTTCCTTCAAACGGCTTCTTGCACTCCAAACATGTGTTCTGATTTCTTCCATTCCGGAAATCATCCGGTCATAGGCGTCGCACACCTGTATCAGTCTGCATTCCGTTTCTCTGTTTTTTTGTTTCATTGGAAATCCGCTTCCGTCTAATTTTTCATGATGAAACAAAACCATATTTTTGGATGCCAAAGGAATCCACGTTTCTTTTTCCAGCGCAGAGTAACCAAGTATGGTGTGCTTTTTATATTCAAATACGCTGGCCGGATCCATCTTGTGAAGATCAATGTTTTCATAGGGAACCGTAATATACCGAATCCCGATATCATGTAAAAGACATCCTATCGCTATTTCACGCAGCTTGTCTTCTTCCAACTGCAGTCTGCTTCCGATCATAAGGGAAAGCAGGGTTACCATGATCGTATGCTCATATAAATCGGAAGTTCTTTCCTTTAGATCCATTACCCCTTCCTGCGGTTTTGCGCAAACCTCCGTTACAAGCTCATGCGCAAGAACTTCAATTTCGCGAAGGGATTTTCCCTGATTGTAAATATGCTTTTCCATCAGGTTTTTTATTTTTGTGATAAAATAATTCATCCGCTGAGGATCCATAATAAAATTTGGTCTTTCCCACTTTTCATAAGGATCCTCTATCATGATCGTATCAATCTCCAATGACTGGATCAAAGCCGCATATTCTTTTTTGAGTATGGTTCCCTTTGGCAGCAGAATGGTTTTTTCATTTGTAAAAATCGGTTCTGCCAGAATATCTCCATCTCGAATGAAGCTTACGGATTTTACTTTCATTATGATTTCCTCATTGCTTCTTTGCCATATCCAGTGCTTCTTTTTCTTCGTCAGCCAAAGAGATAATTGAATTTCCTCCGATTATTTCTTTGATATAAGTATAGCATCCTTCTCTGCTGTGAACGGCATTCAGAACAAATCCGTCCTCTGATTCATTGAGCAGGGCAAGCGAAAAACTCAGTTTACCGCCCATCTCATTAAATGCATCGTATTTTACCAGACCTACTTTTTGGAAAGTAAATTTCATATTTTCAAACAGTTTTTTGATATTTACTTCATTTGTCGAGTTTGCTGCAATCAGAGAATCGATCTGCTCCAGCTTTTTCAGGAGAACTTCTTCCAGTGATTTTGCATCTTTCCCATTCATAAATGCTTTGTATTTCTTTTTCAGGGAATGTATCTGTACCAGATTCACAATCCATAAAAGTAACAGAAGAAGTGTCATTCCTGCAAGTCCTAATATGATATAGTCGGAATCAAATCCCAATAATTCTGAAATCATTTTTTATTCTCCCTTATATCCTTATTCTCTCCTACTTTTGTATGGTACGCAGCATATCAATGATGCGATCCAATTCATCCTGCGAATAATATTCAATTTCCAGTTTTCCCCTGTTTTCATCTTTATGATTGATGATTACCTTTGTTCCGAGGATTCCTTTCATCTGTTCCTCGAGATTTTTATAAATTGCTTCGATCTTCGGATCGAGCTTCTTCGGAGTTTCTACAGGCGGATGGTCTTTTTCATTTTGAATGGTCTTAACCAGCTTTTCGGTATCTCTTACGCTCAGCTTCTCATCAAATATTTTTTGTGCAACCAGATACTGTCTTTCCTCATCTTCAATTCCCAACAAGGCTCTTGCATGTCCGGTCGTAAGCATTTCGTCAATAACCATCTGCTGAACCTTCTCATTTAATTTGAGAAGACGCATCGCATTTGTTACAGCCGTTCTGCTTTTTGAAACTCTTTCCGCTACCTCATCCTGTTTCAAATGAAATTCCGTCAGAAGACGTTTATAGGCAAGCGCTTCTTCAATCGGGTTTAAATCCTCTCTTTGAATGTTTTCGATTAAAGAAATTTCCATAATTTCCTGATCTGTCAACTGCTTCACAATTACAGGAATTTCTTTTACCCCAGCCATCTTGGCAGCGCGCCATCTTCTTTCTCCGGCAATGATTTCATAATAATCATCTCTCTTTTGTACCAACAATGGCTGTAAAACGCCAAACTGTTTAATGGACTCTGACAATTCCAACAGAGAATCCTCATCAAATTTCTTTCGAGGCTGATCCCTGTTCGGTTCTACTTTATTGATATTCATCATGGAAGCATCGGAACCGTTTTCCTCTGCCGCCTTTGATACGGAAGGTTTATTTACTTTGTCTGCAATTAAGGAATCCAATCCTTTTCCTAAACCACTTTTCTTTACTGCCATTTTACAGATCCTTTCTCTCCATAATTTCTTTTGCAAGATTACGATAACTTTCTGCTCCGGCAGATTTGGTATCATACATGTTGATTGGAATACCGTACGAAGGTGCTTCCGCCAACCGGATATTTCTTGGTATCATCGTCTGGTAAATAGTCGCATCCAGATTTTCTTTTACATTATCTACAACCTGATTTGAAAGGTTCGTCCGGACATCGTACATTGTAAATACCACGCCTTCAATTTGAAGCTTTGGATTTAATCTTTCCTGTACCAGATTGATCGTATGTATCAGTTGGCTTAATCCCTCCAACGCATAATACTCGCATTGAATCGGAACCAAAATCGTATCGGCTGTAGTCATTCCATTTACCGTAAGCATATTCAAAGATGGCGGACAATCAATAATGATAAAATCGTAATCGTCCTTGATATAATCTACTGCCGTTTTTAAAATATATTCTTTATCGTTAATTCCCAGCAACTCAATTTCGGCTCCCGCTAAATTTACGTTTGACGCTATAATTTTCAAATTGTCAACTACCGTATTTTGAATACTCTCATTTATGGAGCACTCATCCAAAATCAATTCATATACCGTATTTTCCAACTCATTTTTGTCTACGCCTAATCCGCTTGTCATATTTCCCTGCGGATCAAGATCTATTGCCAGTACTTTCTTTCCTTTCTCTGCCAGACATGCCGACAGATTAATCGCCGTTGTAGTTTTTCCAACGCCGCCTTTTTGATTTGCTATTGCAATCGTTCTTCCCATTCCTGATTCCCTCTTTCTTTGGAAATTATATTTTATTTTCTTTTAAGTGTGCTACCTCATTATAACATAGATTGATTGCTATTTCTATCTGCTTTTTTCAATGAAAATGTTTCACGTGAAACATTTTAGCCATTCTTTCAAAATCTAGTATTCCATAAAAACACCGGAAACTAAATCTTGTGGATTTATCGCAAAAAAAAATTAAAAATGAGAATGTTTCACGTGAAACATTCTCATTTGTATTTGCTTTACAGATTTTTAAATTTTAACTAAGTTGTTTCGAATTGAAAATACTGCTGCCTGCGTGCGATCCGTAACATCAATTTTCTTAAATATATTGGATATGTGATTCTTTACCGTACGTTCGCTGATATGTAACTTTTCGGCAATTTCTTTATTATACATTCCAACTGCGAGCAGCTTTAAAACTTCTACTTCACGACGCGTAAGATTCTCCAGCTTCTTATCGTCTTCATTTTTTTCGATCATTTTTGAATTTAATGCAGGAATCAGACTCGGCTGGATATAGGTTTCTCCTCCTATGATCGTCATGATTGCTTTTCGCAATTCTTCAAAATCCGAATCTTTTAATATATATCCGTTTACACCAATTTCTGCAGCTTTCATTAAATACTCTACTTCATTATGAACCGTCAAAACCAAAACCTTTACTTTAGGATAGTATTCCTTCAGATATTTTAAGACCTCCAAACCGTTCATTACCGGCATATTAATATCCAGCAAAAGAATATCCGGCGTAACTGTTTGTAATTTTTCCAAACAATCTTTTCCGTCCAATGCTTCCGCAATGACTTTTAGATTTCCATCCAATTCCAATAAGTTTTTCAATCCCTCACGTATCATGGAATGGTCATCGGCAATCATAATTTTTATAGCCACCTTATGAATCCTCCTTTATCGGTATGTTAATAAGAATAATACATCCCTTTCCCGTTTCTGACTGAATATCGAAAGTACCTGATAAGAGATAAACCCTTTCTTTCATCATGGATAATCCAAATCCGGAGTAATCATTTCTTGTCTGTTCCGGAACTGTACTCAGATCAAATCCTTGTCCGTCATCCGTAATCGTAAGCAGGAGATGATCCTTATAATATGTAAGCGTAATATTTACGTTTGATGCATTTGCATGTTTTACCGAATTGCTGCATGCCTCCTGAATTATCCGCAGGATCGTAATGGAAATCACTCCTGCCAGCTTATAAGGCTCCCCCTCTGTTTTATAAGTAAAACGAACATTGGAATGATGCATTAACTTATCCAGATAATGTTCAACGGTTACATCAAATCCAATATCGTCAAAAGACATTGGACGCAGATTAAAGATCAGATTGCGGGTATCATCAATTACATCACGCAATGTTTTATTCAAAGAGGATAATTCCAATTTGCAGCGTATCGGATCCAACTCGATGAGTCTGGCGCATAACTCTGATTTATGCAGCAAAGAAGTCAAATTCTGAACCGTAGAATCATGAAGATCTCTTGCGATCCTTTGCCGTTCTTTTTCCTGCACCTCCAATAGGGCAAGTTTGTTGATGTCGGATTCTGTCACGCTTTTTTCTTTTTCCTTTATTACCTTCATCATGCTGTCGAGCTCGTCAAGGTCGCATTCGACTTCATATAAAGCTGTTTCCAGATCATCCAGCTGCTCCGTAACCGTTTTCTGCTCCGTCTGCAATTCACATATCCTTTCCCGATTATGAGAATTCACATCGCGGGGAGTAAACGATTCGTAATTTGGATCATTCGTCTCCTCCAAAAGCTGGATAAGCTTTGTATTTTCTTTCAAACGGTTATTCAGCAAGGTTTTTTCTTCGAGAAGCTTTTTTCGCTCTTCTGAGTATTTTTTTCTTAATTTTTCCAGATATTCTCTAACCATAACGCACCACAAACATATGTTCCCATATATAAATTCTCAAATTATAAAATTATTATAAATCTTTTTTGAAATAAAGGAAAGAAATAAATAAAACTATTTGTATATAGCGGCAAAAATGTCTATAATATTAGATAAGAAACAAAAGGAGGTCGCTATGAAAAAAAGTACGAAATGCTTTTTATTTTTCACATCGGCTGCAGCTGCAGGGATATATACCTATAATAAATTCGTTGCTTCTGCCGCTACCAGAAAGAATTTGTTATCCGTCAACAACGGCTCCTTCTTTTCATGGAGATATGGAGACATTTTTTATACCAAACAGGGGAACGGAAAACCAATTCTGCTCATTCACGATGCAAATCCAGCCAGCTCTTCCTATGAATGGAACAAGCTTTTAAAGAAGCTGGAAAAGGAACATACGGTTTATTCGATCGATCTGCTGGGGTGCGGACGGTCTGATAAACCAAACTTTCATTACACCAGCTACATCTACGTACAGCTTATTACCGCCTTTGTAAAAGACGTAATCAAAGAAAAAACAGATGTCGCCGCCTCCAACCTGTCCGCTTCCTTCGTTATCATGGCGGATCAGATGGATCGTGAATTGTTTGATAAGATCATTTTGATCAACCCGATATCCATCCAGAAGCTGCAGGCTGCTCCGGATAAGAAATCAAAATTAAAACAAAATATCCTGAATCTTCCGCTGATCGGTACCTTCATTTACAATATCCTGAATAATCCGATCCATATTGATAGAAGTTTTCGGGAAAACTATTTTTCAAAGCCGCAGTTAATCTCCTCCAAGTTGGAAGATATCTATTATGAGGCTTCTCATTTGAAAGAGAGTCGCGGAAAGTTTTTACTTTCCAGCTTAACCGGTAATTACATGAACGTCAACATCCTTCAGGCTCTTAAAAAACTGGATCATCCGATCTACCTGATCGGAAGCAAGGAGAGGAAAAACAATATCGCCGTTTTTGATGAATATCAGAAACAAAACAAAAACTTTGAAAGCACGCTGCTTTCCAATGGCAATTTATATCCGCAGCTTGAAATTCCGGACAAAATATTTACTGTTATGAATGGTTATCTCAATAAGTAAAAAAGAAAGGCTGCCATCGGCAGTCTTTCTTTATACTATAATAAAAATGCCGCTTGTATTTTTTACAAGTGGCATTTTTTATATCTTATTTTACCTGTTTTTTCCAGAAAACATTATAAAATCGGGGTTTTCGAAGGAGTTCCTGACTTTCGGGGATAACGCTTCGGCGTATTTTGAACTTTGTGAATAAGAATCAAAGCTCTTTTTGACTCTCCGAGGTCAAATTTATAAACTTTTTTCCGCTCGCCGCCTAATAGAGCGACTGCTTTTTCAGAGGATTTTATCTCTGAATCGCACTCTTTCGACTTATACGAAACGAACTGACCTCCCACCTTTACAAACGGCAGACAATATTCCGAAAGCGTAGAAAGGTTTGCAACTGCACGCGATACGCACAGATCATACTGCTCCCGATGCTCTTTCTTCTGGGCAAAATCTTCCGCACGTCCATGAAATGCCCGAATATCCGCAAGTTCCAGCCTTTGAATTACCTCGTTTAAAAAATCCACCCGTTTTCTCAAGGAGTCCAACAGGGTAACCGAAAGCTCCGGAAAGGCGATTTTTAGCGGAATTCCCGGAAAACCAGCGCCGGTTCCCACATCCAAAACCGAAAGCTTCTGTGAAAGATCAACCGCATGAACAAGGGAAAGGCTGTCAAGAAAATGTTTTTCCATCACTTCATCCGGTTCTGTAATTGCAGTCAGGTTCATAACTTTATTCTTTTCAAGCAGCATTTCATAGTAGTCCATGAACTGCTTCAGTTGAAAATCTTCAAGGGAAATGGATAAATTCTCCAGTCTCTGCCGGAATTTTTCAATAAAATCATTCATTTTTACTTGTTTTTTTCCTCCTCCCCATTTAATAAATAAAATAAATCTGGATTTAAGTATTTCAATTGTTCGAGATATACAAGGATTACCGAAACATCAGCCGGTGTTACCCCTGAAATTCTGGACGCCTGTCCGATTGAAATCGGTTTTAGTTCATTCAATTTCTGAACCGCCTCTATCCGGAGTCCTGAAATTTCATTATAGTCAAAATCAAGCGGCAGCTTCTTTTTTTCCAGCTTCTTAAAATGCTCTACCTGTTTAATCTGGCGCTTCATGTAACCGTCATACTTAATCTGAATATTAACCTGTTCCTTCACTTCATCCGGAAGCTCTTCCCGATTTGGATCGATCGGAGCAAGCTTCTCATAATCCAGCTCCGGTCTGCGGATCAGTTCCGATAAAAACGTACCGGTATTGAGAGGAATACTCCCGTATTGTTCCAACAAAGCCTGTACTTCCTTTGTTGCGCCGATCTTTACATTGTTTACACGCTCGATTTCCTGCTCCATCAGTTGTTCTTTCTTACATACCCAGTCATACCGCTCTTTTGAAATCAGTCCGACCTCATATCCTTTCTTTGTAAGACGCAGATCCGCATTATCCTGTCTGAGCAGCAGCCGGTATTCCGCTCTTGAGGTCATCATCCGATACGGTTCCCGCGTTCCTTTTGTGACTAAATCATCGATTAGAACCCCAATATACGCTTCCGAACGGTCTAAAACTAAATAATTCCGCTTCAAAATTTTCATAGCGGCATTTATTCCGGCTATTAAACCCTGACATGCCGCTTCTTCATATCCTGAACTGCCGTTAAACTGGCCGCCGCTGAAAAGTCCGGAAATTTTTTTAAACTCAAGCGTTGGATAAAGCTGCTTCGGGTTAATGCAATCATATTCAATTGCATATGCATTTCGGACAATCTTAACATTTTCCAATCCCGGTAACGTCCGGTACATTTCATGCTGCACATCCTCCGGAAGAGAAGACGACATTCCCCCTACATACATTTCATTTGTATGAAGTCCCTCCGGTTCAATAAAAATCTGATGGCGGTCTTTATCCGCAAATTTTACTACCTTATCTTCAATGGAAGGGCAGTATCTTGGACCGGTTCCCTCAATGATGCCCGCATAGATAGGCGAACGATCCAGATTATTTCTAATGATTTCGTGCGTTTTTTCATTTGTATACGTCAGCCAGCAGGAAACCTGCTCTTTTTGTATTTCCTCCGGATCCGTAGTAAAAGAAAAAGGAACAATCCGTTCGTCTCCAAACTGTTCTTCCATTTTTGAAAAATCAAGGCTCCGCCTGTCCACACGCGCCGGCGTCCCTGTTTTAAAACGATACATCTCAATTCCATGTTCGATTAAAGAATCCGTTAAATGGTTGGCAGCCTGAAGACCGTTCGGACCGGTATGCGTAATCATTTCTCCGGTCAGGCAGCGCGCACGCAGATAAGTTCCCGTACAAAGAACGACAGCTTGACAATGATAAACGGCGCCCGATACCGTCTTGACACCGGTAATGTTGTTTTCTTCATCGGTCAAAATTTCGGACACCTCGGCCTGACGAAGCGTTAAATGCTCTGTTTCCTGCAAAGTTTGACGCATTCTGCTGCTATATTCCGCTTTATCAGCCTGTGCGCGGAGAGAATGAACAGCAGGACCTTTGGATTTATTCAGCATTTTTGACTGTATAAACGTCCGATCAATGTTCTTTCCCATTTCGCCGCCAAGCGCATCAACCTCACGAACCAGATGTCCCTTTGAACTTCCCCCGATATTTGGGTTGCATGGCATCAGGGCAATACTGTCAATGCTGACTGTAAATAGAATTGTTTCCAAACCAAGTCGGGCACATGCCAGCGCCGCTTCACATCCGGCATGTCCCGCCCCTACCACGCAAACGTCATATGTCTCTTCCAATAAATTCCTGTCCGACACTTTTTTATCCTTCTTTCTTACTTACCCATACAAAATTTCTGAAAGATTTCATTGATTAAATCTTCTTCTACCGATTCTCCAATGACATTGCCAAGCGAGCCGTACGCATTCATCAGATCTATCGAATAAAAATCCTCCGGCATTTTGTCCTTTATGCTTTGCAATACTAAATTTAAACTATCAAACGCCTCCTGTAAAGAATTTTTCTGCCTGATGTTCGTAATATAGACTTCATCGTTAAAGGAAATCTCTCCATGAAAGAACAGATTTCGAATACTTTCCTTCAAATCCTCAATTCCTGTTTCCTCTTTTGCAGATACCGGTACAATTTGTTTATCCAGATATTTTCTTACCTCTTCCTCCGTCGTTTCCACAAAAAGATCTGTTTTATTTAAAAGTACGATGGTCTGCTTATCCTGCAAAAGCCTCATAATGGAAAAATCATTTTCATCCAGCTTGGTAGAAGAATCAATAACATAAAGGATTAAATCCGCCTTTTTTGCGTATTCCTTCGCTTTTTCCACTCCGATTTTTTCTACAAGATCTGCAGTGCTTCGAATTCCTGCAGTATCGATGATATTTAGGGTAATCCCGTTTAGATAGATCTGTTCTTCCAGAATATCTCTTGTCGTTCCGGCAATATCGGTTACAATCGCGCGTTCTTCCCCTACCAGCTTATTTAATAAAGAAGATTTTCCCGCATTCGGTTTTCCCAGAATGACCGTCTG
>CANQCX010000029.1 GCA_947591115.1 uncultured Lachnospiraceae bacterium
GCCGGACAGCTTGCCGGAAATCCGATGTTTGCGCTGGCGGAATCGGTAAAACCGGGATTTTTGAACCTGAAGCTTCGTCCGGAGTATCTGGCCTCGTATCTGAACGAAATGCAGACCGAAGACGGACGCTACGGCTGCGAAACGGTCAGCAGGAAAAAGACCATCATTGTGGATTACGGCGGAGCAAACGTAGCAAAACCGCTTCATGTCGGGCATCTGCGTTCCGCGATCATCGGAGAAAGCGTCAAACGTCTTGGACGGTTTATCGGTCATCACGTCATTGGCGACGTTCATCTTGGCGACTGGGGACTTCAGATGGGACTGATCATTACGGAGCTTAAAGCGCGCAAACCGGAGCTTCCGTATTTTGATGAAGCCTATACCGGAGAATATCCAAAAGAAGCGCCGTTTACCATTGCCGAGCTTGAGGAGATCTATCCGTTTGCCAGCGGAAAATCCAAAGAGGACGCCGCATACAAAGAGGCTGCCATGCAGGCCACGTATGAGCTGCAGAAGGGCAGACGCGGATATCAGGCGCTGCTTTCGCACATTTTAAACGTATCGGTTACGGATCTAAAGAAAAACTATGACCGGCTTGGCGTTTCGTTTGATCTGTGGAAGGGCGAGTCGGATGCGCAGTCGTATATTCCGGATATGGTGCAGAAAATGAAGGACGACGGCTACGCCTATATCAGCGATGGAGCGCTGGTGGTAGACGTCAAAGAAGAAACCGATACCAAAGAGATTCCGCCATGCATGATCTTAAAATCCGACGGCGCGTCTTTATACAATACGACAGACCTTGCCACAATGGTATGGCGGATGCAGGATTACCATCCGGACATGCTGATCTATGTAGTGGACAAACGTCAGGAGCTGTATTTTACGCAGGTATTCCGGTGCGCCAAAAAGACCGGCATCGTAAAGCCGGAGACCGAGCTGAAATTTCTGGGGTTCGGCACGATGAACGGAAAGGACGGGAAACCGTTTAAAACCAGAGAAGGCGGCGTGATGCGGCTGGAATATCTTTTAGCCGACATCAATAAAGAAATGTATCAAAAGATCACAGAGAACCAAAACGCCAAAGAAGATCTGGCGCTGGCGGAGGACGAGGCGAAAACGATTGCTGGAATGGTCGCCCTTTCGGCGGTCAAATACGGGGATCTGTCCAATCAGGCTGCCAAAGATTATATTTTTGATATGGAGCGTTTTCTGTCTTTTGAGGGAAATACCGGTCCGTATATTCTTTATACCATCGTCAGGATCAAGTCCATCCTGACCAAATATGCAGAGCAGGGGGGCGCGGTTTCAGACGGGGCGCACGCTATCATCGCTTCGGAAAACGAAAATGAAAAGGCGCTCATGCTGGCGCTTTCCCGTTTTAACGGAATCATTGAAAATGCATTTGAGGAATTGGCGCCGCACAAGGTCTGCGCGTATATTTATGAGCTGGCGAATGCGTTTAACGGTTTTTACCACGAAACGCGCATTCTCTCGGAGCAGGATATGCAAAAAAAGCGTTCTTATATCGGTCTTCTGACGCTGACGCAGGGAATTTTAGAGCTTTGCATCGACCTTTTAGGTTTTCAGGCGCCGGAACGAATGTAAGGATCGCAGTCATAATTTCATAGACAAGTCATATAAATAAGTCATAGGCAAACAGTTTGTCTATGGCTTATTTTTTTCGGTCAGGAGGAGCTGGAATGGAATTAAAACAGATTTTTCCAATCTCGGTACAAAAGAGCCTTCCCGTCAATTATGAAAGAGGCTTGGAGGAAGTACGGTTTCGTGCAGGGTGGCCGACGGAGCTTTTATATGGGGACGGAAACATCCGGCGGCTGCCGAAGGTAACGCAGAGGGAAATGATCGAAATGCTCAATTATATCTCCGGCTACTCTCTCTATGCGCTGGAGGAGGAGCTGCGTCAGGGGTTTCTGACGATGAAGGGCGGACACCGCATAGGAATCTGCGGCAGGGCAAGCCGGAAAAGCTGCAATGAGATCAGCGGGATCGCGGACATCAGCGGCATGAATATCCGGATCGCCCATGAGAGGAAGGGCTGCGCGGCTCCTTTGCTCCCGTATCTAAGAAACGGAAATACCATTTACAACACCTTGATACTGGCGCCTCCGGGAGTAGGAAAAACCACGTTTTTAAGGGATGCCATCCGTTTGTTATCAACGGGGGATGACAAGCAGGAGGGACTAAAGATCGGCGTGGTAGACGAGCGTTCGGAAATTGCGGCATGTTACCGCGGAGTGCCGCAGAATGATCTCGGCCCGCGCGCCGATGTATTGGACAACTGTCCGAAGGAGCGGGGAATGCGGATGCTGCTGCGTACGATGTCTCCGCAGATCATTGCGGTAGATGAGCTGGGACAGGAGGAGGAATTTGCCGCGGTCTATCAGATCTTGTATTCCGGAATCCGGATTTTGGGAACGGTTCACGCAAAAAATGTTCAGGAGCTGATGGTCAAGCCTTTTCTGGAAGCGCTGCTGGCGCAAAAACAGATCGGAAGGATCGTGGTATTGGAGCGGGGAGAGGAGGGCAGGCGCCTGTTTCGGATCTATAATGAAGCGCTGGAACGAATATGTTAAAAGGAATCGGAGCGGTTATGATCCTGCTTGCCGTATGCGGCTTTTTATTTGCGTGGCAGGAAAGCGTACAGCAGCGGCTGAGAAATCTGCGCGGACTGTGTACCTTTTACCATCGGGCGCACTACGCGTTTGAAACGCAGAAAATGCACTGCATTGCTTTTTTTGAAACCTGTCCGGTCAGCAGTCCGGTATTTCAGGAAACGTTAAACCTGCTTTGCGTTTTGCTGGAAACATGCGCCTATCCGACCGGCGAGGAAGCATGGGAGGCGGCATTTGAAAAAAAGAAGCTCCAATGGGGGTTGTCCGATTTGGAATGGGAGCTGGCGCTCGACTCTGGAAAAGCGTTTTTCGGAAGAAATCTGGCGGAAAATATTGAGCGGATGGATAGCTGCCGCAGGCAGATGGCGGAGCTTCTGTTACAGGAGGAGGAAAATTTTCGGGAAAAGAAAAAGGTCTTTACTCCGGTAGGACTTTTGGGGGGAATCATGCTGATTATTCTTTTTATTTAAGAAAAAAGTATGAAAATCGCAGAAAGGGATTGTATGGGCATAACGATTATTTTTAAGATTGCGGCGGCGGGGATCGTGGTAACGGTACTGAGTCAGGTATTGAAGCACAGCGGAAGGGAAGAACAGGCGTTTCTTCTAAGTCTTGCGGGACTGATCATGGTATTGTTCTGGATCGTGCCCTATATCAGCGAACTGTTTGAAACGATGGAAACGCTTTTTATTATGTAAAAGGGGATGAGATTATTTTAAAAATCGGACTGATCGGAATTGCAGCCGCGTTTCTGGCGATGCCGCTGAAAAAAGAAAAAGGGGAATTTGCAGTATTGATCGGAATCGGCGCGGGACTTCTCATTTTCCTTTATACCTTAGCGCAGATTTCGGTAATATCCGATTTTATTCAGGGCGTGCTGCAGAAAATTCCCGTTGAAAACGCTTACTTTGTGCAGCTTTTTAAAATGCTGGGGATTACCTATGCGGCGGAATTTTCCGCTTCGATCTGTCGGGATGCCGGATATCAGTCGATCGCGGGGCAGATCGAGATTTTTGCAAAGCTGTCCATTCTGGCGCTGAGCCTGCCCGGTCTGGCATATATTCTGGATATTTTGGAGAATTTTTTATGAAGAAAAAAAGAAAAGCGGTCAAAGTTTTTTTCCTGTGCGCGCTGCTGCTTTTCCCGATGCGGCTTTTCGCGCAGGAGGACGCGGACGAAGGAACAAAAGGCGAGACGGTTTTGGAGGATCCCCAAGAGCTTCTTTGGGAGATACGAAAGGAGCTGGATTTTCAGGAGCTGGATGATTTTACCGAAAACGAGCTGCCGCAGAAAATGACGTTTTCGGATCTGGTCATGCAGATCGTGGAGAACAAAACGGACAAAGGAGCGCTAAACGCGCTGGGAACGTGGGCGCTGGATCTGTTTTTTTACGAATTATCGGCGGCGCGTCCGCTGTTTATACAGATGTTTTTATTTGCGGTTCTGTTTACGGTAGTCAACCGTTTTTTCCTCCATTGCGGCGCGTATGTCAGCGAAATGGGGTTTTTGATGATATACGGCGCCATGATGATCCTTTTGATGCAGTCGTTTTTGCTGGTTGGCGACGTTGTGCAGGAGGGAGTAGATACGGTCAGCCAGTTTTTGACCGCGCTTGTCCCCACGTATGCAACGACGCTGATGCTTTCCGGAAATCCCGCTTCGGC
Source organism: uncultured Lachnospiraceae bacterium (assembly GCA_947591115.1). Lineage (GTDB taxonomy): Bacteria > Bacillota > Clostridia > Lachnospirales > Lachnospiraceae > Roseburia. The sequence continues at coordinate 4,301 of CANQCX010000029.1, forward strand.
GGGCGCGTTTTATGAAATGGTATTCGCCCTGCTCTGCCTGACGGAATGGGCGATGAAAGTGCTTTTGGTTCCGGGAATACATATTTACGTCCTGCTGATGATGCTGGATCATTTATTTGAGGAGGAAAAACTCTCTAAGCTGGCGGAATTGCTGGAAAGCGGGATCGGCTTGGCAATTAAGCTCGCCCTCAGCGGCGTAGTGGGACTTGGCGTGGTCCAGTCGCTGCTTACGCCCGCAAGAGACCGGATCTCCCAAAGCGTTGTTCTGCGCTCCATGACAGCGCTTCCCGGCGTAGGAAACAGCATCCACTATGCGGAGGAGGTGCTGTTAAGCTGCGGACTTTTGATTAAAAACAGCGTAGGAACGGCAGGACTGATCCTGCTTCTGCTGCTCGGCATGAATCCGCTGATCAAGGTCTTTTCGTTTACGCTGCTTTACCGCCTTTTGGTCGCGGTGCTGCAGCCGGTTGCGGATAAACGGATCGTAGAGTGTATGCATGGGGTAGCGAAAGGAAGTATGCTGTACTTAAAAGTGATGGCGGCGACGCTGGCCTTGTTTCTGATCGCGATCGCAATGGTCGCGGCCTCGACCGGTTTTGTGTAGCAGGAGGAGGAAATATGGAGCTTGTACTGTCGTTTGTAAAAAATTATTTTACTCTGGTGTTCATTCTTTTGGTATTTTCCTATCTGGTGCCCAAAGAAGAATATAAAAAATATTTTCAGTTTTTTATCGGCGTGCTGATTGCGGTAGCGCTCCTTCGGCCGGTGCTTTCTTGGATGGATCTGGAAAATACGAACGCTGTTTATGAAAATCTGAATGAGATCAGCCAAAGGCTGGAAAGGATTCAATATCATGGGGAGGAAGAAAATTTATTTGAACTCTTTTTCGTGGAAGACGATACGCAATAAACTAAAAAACATGAAGCGGACGGACTGGCTGATCGTGCTTTTGGCAGGCTTGCTGCTGCTGATCTTTGCGATCCCGTCGGGCACGCCGTATTCCGGAAAAAACCAAAGCGGTCTGGAACAGGAAAAGGACGTGGAAAAAAGCAAGGAGGAGGCCGCCTCCGATGCGGTTTTGCAGGCGGACGATTACAAACAGGAATTGGAAAAAGAACTGGAAACGGTTTTGAGCAGAATGGAGGGCGTCGGAAAAGTGGAGGTAATGATCACGCTGAAAAACGACGGGGAAAATGTGCTGGATAAGGACGTTTCGTCCGATTCCAATGGATATCAGGAAAATACGGTCGTTTATCAGTTGGAGGAAAAGGAGGCGCCGTATATTACCAGCCAGAGGATGCCGGAAATGGAGGGCGTCGTCGTTGTGGCGGAGGGCGGAGGAAATCCGGCGACGGTTTCCGCTATTTCCGATGTCGTTACGGCGCTGTTTGGAGTAGAAACCCATAAAGTAAAGGTGGTAAAAATGACGGCTGCAAAATAAAAGCAAAGGGATCCGGTCATAAATCCCGTCCGGTTACATAAAATAAAAATAGTAGAAATGACGGTTCAGGAGGGAACAAGGTGAAGAAAATTTTCCACAAAAATCAGGTCATCATCACAACTCTGGCATTTTTGATCGCCGTTGCAGGATACATAAGCTACGACCGCGTCAACGGGGACAAAAAGGCGGACACGAAAGAAGCCAATGCGGATGCCGTAGAGGAGCGCAGTTATGATATTTTTGACAGAGGAGAAGATACGGAAACGGCGGAAACCATGGCAACGGAGGATATTTCCAATCCGGGGGAAACGGTTTTAACAAGTACTTCGGTGGGAAATGTCGATTATGCGGCGGAGGTCAAATTAAACAGGGAGCAGGTGCGCTCCAAAAACAAAGAAACGCTTTTAGAGATCATCAATAATCAAAACATTACCGAAGAACAGAAGCAGAATGCCATTGACGAAATGGTAGCCATGACCGATATCGCCGAAAAAGAAGCCGATGCGGAAATGATGCTGGAGGCAAAAGGCTTTACCAATGTGGTGGTCAATATCAGCGAAGAAAACTGCGATGTCGTTCTGGATATGGGAGAGGTTACGGACGCAAAACGCGCGCAGGTGGAAGACATCGTAAAACGGAAGACGGGGATCGCACCGGAGAAGATCGTCATTACCGCGATCGACGCGCAGTCGTAATTTCTTTCGAATATTCATTGAAAATGAAAAGAAACTGGGATATACTAACTAAAGCTGAGTTTTAGTTGGAGGTTTATCTGGTGAGTAACTTAAGAAGCGAAATCGAAAAAAGGCGTACGTTTGCGATCATTTCCCATCCGGATGCCGGAAAGACGACACTGACGGAGAAATTCCTGCTTTACGGAGGCGCGATCAATCTGGCGGGTTCTGTAAAGGGGAAGGCGACCGCGCGTCATGCGGTGTCCGATTGGATGGAGATCGAGAAGCAGAGAGGAATTTCCGTAACCTCGTCGGTGCTGCAGTTTCATTATCAGGATTACTGCATTAACATTCTGGATACGCCGGGACATCAGGATTTCTCGGAAGATACGTACCGTACGCTGATGGCGGCGGATTCCGCGGTCATGGTCATTGACGCCGGCAAAGGCGTGGAGGCGCAGACGCGGAAATTATTTAAAGTATGCGTTATGCGTCATATACCGATTTTTACGTTTATCAATAAAATGGATCGGGATGCAAACGATACGTTCGAGCTGCTGGACGATATTGAAAACGAGCTTGGGATCGCGACATGCCCGATCAACTGGCCGATCGGATCCGGCAAGGAGTTTAAAGGAGTCTACGACCGCAGCAGCAGGCAGGTTATGACATTTTCCGGCACGCAGAAGGGCACAAAAGAGGGTACGGAAAAAAAGCTCGGACTCGACGATCCGGAATTGGAGCAGGAGATCGGAACAGACGCGAAAGCGCAGCTATTGGAGGAGATCGAGCTGTTAGACGGGGCAAGCGCCGAGTTTGATATCGATCTGGTAACAAAAGGAGAGCTTTCTCCGGTATTTTTCGGCTCCGCGCTTACCAACTTCGGGGTGGAAACATTTTTACAGCATTTTCTGCAGATGACCTATGCGCCGATGGCGCGCCTGTCCAACCGCGGAAGCATCGATCCGTTCGGAGAGGATTTTTCGGCGTTTGTATTTAAGATTCAGGCAAATATGAACAAAAATCATCGTGACAGGGTTGCGTTTATGCGGATCTGCTCCGGTAAATTTAACGCCGGAATGGAAGTTTTCCATGTGCAGGGCAATAAAACGCTGAAGCTGTCCCAGCCGCAGCAGATGATGGCGGATGAGCGGAAGATCGTAGAGGAGGCGTACGCGGGCGATATTATCGGCATTTTCGATCCGGGTATTTTTTCGATCGGCGATACGCTGACAACGGCGAAGGAAAAATTCGAATTTGAAGGGATTCCGACCTTTGCGCCGGAGCATTTCGCGAGGGTACGGCTTGTAGATTCCATGAAACGGAAGCAGTTTGTCAAGGGCGTGACTCAGATCGCGCAGGAGGGCGCAATCCAGATCTTTCAGGAATACAAAGGCGGAATGGAGGAGATCATAGTCGGCGTTGTCGGCGTCCTGCAGTTCGACGTCCTAAGGTTCCGGCTTGAAAACGAATACAACGTAGAAATCCGTCTGGAAAATCTGCCGTATGAGCATATCCGCTGGATCGAAAATAAGCATGAGGTGGATATGGACAGACTGACGGGCACCTCCGATATGAAAAAGGTTATGGATATGAAGGGAAACCCGCTGCTTTTGTTTATCAACGCGTGGAGCGTAGGAATGGTACTCGACCGGAACGACGGTCTGCGGTTAGCGGAATTCAGTAAGAACTAAAGGAGGACAAAATGGGAACAGTAGAACTGACAAAGGACAATTTTCAAAGTGAAGTATTAGCGGCAAAGGAGCCGGTGCTGATCGATTTCTGGGCATCATGGTGCGGACCATGCAGAATGCAGTCCCCGATCATTGATGAGCTGGCGGAGGAGCTTGCAGGAAAGGTCAAGGTCTGCAAGGTCAATGTGGACGAGCAGCCTTCGCTTGCGCTGGATTATCAGATCGCAAGCATTCCGACGCTGGTATTTATGAACAAGGGCGTTTTTCAGACGCGGATGATCGGCCTGACGGAAAAACAGGCGATCGCAGATTATCTGAATACTTTGATTGACGCGTAAGCAGATTCCCGCTATAATAAAGGCAGCCGCAGATGTGTGGCTGTCTTTTTTTCTTTCTGTCTGAATCTTTATATAAAATTTCCCTGTTTTTTTATTGACAAGCGAAAGAAAGTATACTACTATATTATCAGAGAAACGAACATCAGTTCGTATACAGAGATCAGAAAAGGAGATCAACATGGCAAAAGAAGATAAATTAAAAGCGCTGGACGCGGCGATCGCGCAGATTGAGAAGCAGTATGGAAAGGGCTCCGTCATGAAGCTGGGCGACAACGCCTCCAATATGAACGTCGAGACGGTTCCGACCGGCTCCCTAAGTCTGGATATCGCTTTGGGACTGGGCGGTCTTCCGAAGGGAAGGGTAATCGAAATCTACGGACCGGAGTCCAGCGGTAAGACGACCGTTGCGCTGCATTGCGTGGCGGAGGTGCAGAAGCAGGGCGGGATCGCAGGCTTTATCGACGCGGAGCATGCGCTGGATCCGGTTTATGCGAAAAATATCGGAGTAGATATTGACAACCTTTACATTTCCCAGCCGGACTGCGGAGAGCAGGCGCTGGAGATTACCGAGACGATGGTGCGTTCCGGAGCGGTGGACGTCGTCGTAGTGGACTCGGTAGCCGCGCTGGTTCCGAAGGCGGAGATCGACGGCGATATGGGAGATTCCCATGTGGGACTGCAGGCGCGTTTGATGAGTCAGGCGCTCCGGAAGCTGACCGGAGTCATCAGCAAATCCAACTGCATCGTGATTTTTATCAATCAGCTTCGTGAGAAGGTGGGCATTATGTTCGGCAATCCGGAGACTACTACGGGCGGCCGCGCTTTGAAGTTCTATTCCTCCATCCGGCTGGACGTACGCAGGACCGAGTCTTTAAAGCAGGCGGGAGAGGTAGTCGGCAACCATGTCCGCGTAAAAGTAGTTAAGAATAAAGTAGCGCCGCCGTTTAAAGAGGCGGAGTTTGATATTATGTTTGGACAGGGCATTTCCAAAGAAGGGGATATCCTCGATCTGGCGGTGGATATTGGCGTGATCAACAAGTCGGGCGCATGGTATGCGTACGAAGGAGAAAAGATCGGACAGGGACGCGAGAATGCGAAGATCTATCTTCATGACAATCCGGCCTTCTGCGATATGATCGAGCAGAAGGTAAGAGCGCATTTCTTTGAAGACGCCGAAGAACAAAACGAACCGCAGGAACCGGCGGAGGAGCAGCAGGAGAAGTAAGAGCCGATGGAGTACAACGACGTAACCGTAACGGATATGCGCGCACAGGGAAAAGGTCGGGTTTTCGTCGCTTTTGACAATGGCGTTGCCTGCCGGCTGTACCGTACGGAGGCCGGCAGGTATGCGCTTTGCGAAGGGACTTCCCTGAAGGGAGAACGCTTTGCGCAGCTAATGTCGGAGGTTGCAAAGCGTGCGGTCAAACGCGCCATGCACCTTTTGGAGCAGACCGACCGGACGGAGCGGCAGCTTCGGGATAAACTTGCGGAGGGCGGATATCCGGCGGAGTGTATCGAAGAAGCCGTTCTTTATGTCAAACGCTTCCGTTATCTGGACGATTACCGCTATGCATGCAATTATATCTCTTTTGCGCAGGAAAAGTCGAGCCGCAGGCAGATTGAGGGGAAGCTGAAGCAGAAGGGCATTTCCGGCAGCCTGATCGAACGGGCGCTGGAGGAAGAATACGATTCGGATGAAACCGAAAAGATCAAACAGCTTCTTGTCAAACGCCGCTTTGAGCCGTCCTGCGCCAATGTAAAGGAAGTGCAAAAAACATACCGTTTTTTACTGCGCAAAGGGTTTCGCAGCAGGGATATCCTATCCGCGATGCATACGGAGCCGGACACAAGATATAGTGGCTCATGGGGAGAAGAATACAGTATGTAATGTACCGCCGTTCAAGATTATTATAAGGATTCGCTCTATATCGCTTGACATTGTACAAGAAAAAGTATAAAATTAACACGTTGTAGTTTATGACATATAAAGGGTTTCTTTTGTTATATGTACAATGAAAATTTAATAAAGGAGGTGCTCCTGTAATGCCGAATACGATCATCGCTGTTGTGGCTGCTGTGGTCATAACCTGCATCATTACTGCGATCGCTATGTGGTTTATCTCCTCCGTTTATCATGAAAAAGCTGCCAATTCCAAGATTGGAAGCGCCGAGGAACGGGCGAGGGAGATCATTGACGAAGCGGTAAAGACGGCAGAGACGAAGAAGCGCGAGGCTTTGCTTGAGGCGAAGGAAGAATCGATCAAGTCAAAGAACGAGCTGGACAAAGAGATCAAAGAGCGCAGAAACGAGCTTCAGCGGAATGAGCGGCGGATTGTGCAGAAAGAAGAAAATCTGGACAAGAAGCTGGAAGCCATTGAGAAGCGGGAAGCGAGTTTTGCGGTTAAAGAAGACGAACTCAACCGGCAGAAGTCACAGGTTGCGAAGCTGAACGAAGAACGCATACAGGAACTGGAACGAATCTCTGGTTTAACCTCCGAACAGGCAAAAGAATACCTCTTAAAGACCATTGAAGAAGATGTAAAGCTTGATACTGCAAAATTGATCAAGGAACTGGAAAGCAAGGCAAAGGAGGAAGCAGGAAAACGTGCAAAGGATTACGTGGTTACCGCCATTCAGAAATGTGCGGCGGATCATGTAGCGGAAACCACGATTTCCGTCGTACAGCTTCCGAATGATGAGATGAAAGGACGGATTATCGGCAGGGAAGGCCGCAATATCCGTACGCTTGAAACGATGACCGGCGTGGATCTGATTATTGACGATACGCCGGAGGCGGTCATTTTATCCAGCTTTGATCCGATCCGAAGAGAAGTTGCCAGAATTGCTCTGGAAAAATTAATCGTAGACGGACGTATCCATCCGGCGCGTATTGAAGAGATGGTGGAGAAAGCGCAGAAGGAAGTCGAACAGATGATCCGCGAGGAAGGGGAGGCCGCAACTCTTGAAGTCGGCATTCATGGAATCCATCCGGAGCTGGTTCGGCTGCTTGGAAGAATGAAATTCCGTACGAGCTATGGTCAGAATGCGTTAAAGCATTCGATCGAGGTTGCGCAGCTAACCGGATTGTTAGCCGCCGAGCTGGGCGAAGACGTAAGGCTTGCCAAGCGTGCAGGTCTCTTACATGATATTGGGAAAGCCGTTGACCATGATATGGAAGGCTCCCATATTCAGTTGGGCGTAGAATTATGCAAAAAATACAAAGAATCTTCTTTAGTGATTAATGCAGTAGAATCACATCATGGAGATGTAGAACCGACTTCTCTGATCGCATGTCTGGTACAGGCGGCTGATACGATCAGCGCGGCGCGTCCGGGCGCGAGACGGGAGACTTTAGAGACATACTCTAATCGGTTAAAACAGTTAGAAGACATTACCAATGGTTATAAGGGTGTAGAAAAATCTTTTGCTATTCAGGCAGGTAGAGAGATTCGAGTAATGGTTGTTCCTGAACAGATTAGCGATGCTGACATGGTTCTGATGGCCAGAGACATTTCCAAACAGATTGAATCGGAATTGGAATATCCGGGCCAGATTAAAGTAAATGTTATTCGAGAATCACGTGTAGTTGATTACGCAAAGTAAGAACGTAAGGATGAAAAGCCGACAATGGAAAGGATCCGTTAAGGATTTCCGTTGTTGGCTTTTCTTTTAAAAAATTTATCGGATAGGAGTAAGGAGGAGAACAAAATGATCGAAAAAATGGAACGGATTAAACGGGAGCTGATGTATCGGGGAACCATTCTGGATGTCTACAAGGATACCATGAAATTTGCCAACGGAAAAACGGAAGAATGGGATTTTGTTTCCCACCGCATGGGGGCGGCGGCCGTACTTCCGGTTCTGCCGGACGGAAGGATCCTGATGGTGCGCCAGTACCGCAATGCGCTGGAAAGAGAGACGCTTGAGATTCCGGCGGGCTGCCGCGACAGTCTGACAGAAGACACCAAAGTCAGCGCCGCAAGGGAGTTAGAGGAGGAAACCGGCTACCGCAGCAAAAAGATCAGCTATCTGTTATCGCTTCGTACCACAGTGGCTTTTTGCGACGAGTTTGTAGACGTCTATCTCGCGGAAGAACTGGAAGCGGGAGAACAGCATCTGGACGACTCGGAATCCATCGACGTAGAGGCGTTTGAACTGGAAGAACTCTGCCAAATGGTATACGCCGGAAAAATTCAGGATTCCAAAACCGTAGCGGCAATTATGGCATATAGTAATAAAATAAAATAGTGGGACATATTTTAGAAGGAATAAAAATTCCGGATGAAATAGGACGCTATGAAAAAAGAAATGCTTATTCTGTTTCTGCTGATCTTGGCAGGAATTTTCAGTACACAATTATTTGGAAGTGATTTTTTTGCGGAATATGGTTTTTTGAATGAATACCATCTGCAGTTGTTTGCCGATGCAAAGCTGGATCGGGTGGCGCTGTTTTGGAATGTTTTCTGGGAAAGGGGAAAGCTGTTTCTGGTTTTTGCCCTGCTGGGGATCACGCCGCTCAAACAGCTCCTTCCGCTCTTGATGAAGTGCGCCTTCGGTTACACCATCGGACTCTACGGAGCCGCCTGTGTGATGAATCTGGGCGGCGCGGGATTTGGCGTGCTTCTGCTGTCTTTGCTGCCGCATGGGATTTTTTATTTGCTTGCGCTGATCGGACTTTTTTATTTGGAGCGGCCGATGATCTATCGGGAGAAAAAATATGTTTTTCGAAGAGTACTGGCGGTTGTTCTTCTTGTGATCCTGCTGACCGCAGGGTGTCTTTTGGAGACTGCGGTCAGCACGTTTCTGCTTCAGGCGTTTCTCAAACGGTTTGTGTTTATGTAAAACGCCTTATCTGCGGTTCATTTCGGCAATATCGTAGATCAACTGTTTGGAATCCTCCCATCCCAGACAGGGATCGGTAATGGATTTTCCGTAAACGTGTTCGCCGATTTTCTGTGCGCCCTCTTCAATGTAGCTTTCGATCATCAGTCCTTTGACCAGAGTGTGGATCTCGGAAGAAAGCTGGCGGTTGTGCATGACCTCTTTGGCGATCCGGATCTGCTCCTTGAACTGTTTTCCGGAATTGGAATGATTGGTATCGATGACAGCCGCAGGATTGATTAGATCCATTTTTTCATACATATTGTAAAGGCGGATCAGATCTTCAAAATGATAATTGGTCGTAGTATTTCCATGCTTGCTGACCGCGCCCCTTAAAACGACATGCGTGTAGGGATTTCCGGAGGTTTCCACCTCATATCCGCGGTATACAAAGTGATGCGGATGCTGTGCGGCATAGACCGAATTGAGCATAACGGAAAAATCTCCGCTGGTCGGGTTTTTCATACCGGATGCAACATCGAATCCGCTGACGGTCAGACGGTGCTGCTGATCCTCTACGGAACGCGCGCCGATGGCAACATAGGAGAGCAGGTCTTCAACATATCCCCAGTTCTCCGGATATAACATCTCGTCCGCACAGGTCAGACCGCTTTCTTCAATGGCGCGGATGTGCATTTTGCGCATGGCGATCAGTCCCTCCACCATATCCGGCGCTTTTTCCGGATCCGGCTGGGAAGCGATGCCCTTGTACCCCTCGCCGGTGGTACGCGGCTTGTTGGTATAGATTCTTGGAATTAAGATCAGGCTGTCTTTGACCTCCTCCTGAATCGGGGCAAGACGTCTGACATAGTCGCAGACCGCTTCTTCGTTATCGGCGGAGCAAGGCCCGATGATGACCAGAAAACGGGAATCTTTTCCGGTCAGAACGTCCGAAATTTCCGAATCGCGGCGTTTTTTTAATTCCTTCCACTGCTCCGGAAGCGGATAATCCCTTTTGATCTCCTCCGGACGGGGAAGCTGATTTAAAAATGTAAAACTCATATTGGTAACTCCTTTCGGCATTCCTGCTTATCTTAGTCTAAAAAAAAGGAATTGTCAATTTTTCATTGTCATTTTTTCGACGGCTTTCATTGCATATTTTTGCGGGAAAAGTTATAATGGATTCGAAAGTGCAGTCCGCAAAGGAGTCC
>CANQCX010000030.1 GCA_947591115.1 uncultured Lachnospiraceae bacterium
AGCGTTTTTTCTCCCATGCGCCCGACGGTTCCCCTCCAGCCGGAATGGCTGAGTCCGATCGCCCTGTGAACCGGATCCACAAAATACAGCGGAACGCAGTCCGCATAAAACGTGGCAAGCACCACCTCCGGTTCATCGGTAATCAGTCCGTCCACATCATGATAACTCCGCTCCCTGCAGATTCCCATTCCGCACTCGCTGCGTCCGACGCGCAGTACGTTGGTCGTATGCGTCTGGTCGGAGCATACCATGCATTCCGTTCGAGTTTGCAGCGCCGCTGCAAGCCTGCGGTAGTTCTCCATAACGGCGTCCGGATCGTCTCCCCGCGTAAAACTCAGATTCAGGCTTGAAAACATTCCTTTGCTGACGCCTCCCGCCCTTGTGGTAAACGCGTGGCCTACAATCCCCGTTTTCTCCAGAAGCGGAAACGTAAGAAGCGGCAGGTATGCTTCCCCTGAGATTGGAAAGTCTGCCAGCCGCATTCCTTCTTTTTGATCTTTTCTTTTCCATTCCATATCCATCTATCCCTCAAATGCATTCCGAACCAGCTCAAACTGATCCCCGTCGATCGCCACTACGTCAAACCGGCAGGGCGTTTGGTCAGAATATCCATGCTGCTGCAGATAACGGCGCGCCGTCATGGCAATGGTATGCTGTTTCTGCAGGTTGACCGCTTCCAGCGCTGTTCCGAATTCTGCGCTGAAACGATATTTTACCTCAATAAAACAAAGGCAGCCGTCCTCAAGGGCAATAATGTCAATTTCTCCCCGTCGGCACCGATAGCTGCGCTCTATGATCCGATAGCCGCGCTGCTCCAAAAAAGCGGCGGCTTTTTCCTCATACCGGCTTCCTACTTCTCGTTTATTCATGCTCCTCCGCTATTTCATTCCCGACAGCTTCGCCTTCATTCGATCCATATCATCCACAAAGACCAGAACCTCCGCTACGACCTCGTAAAGCTCCGGAGGGATCATATCTCCGATTTCCAGCTTGGAAAGGGTATCCGCCAGTTTATTGTCCTTATAAAGCGGCACGTTGCTTTCTTTTGCCTTCTCGATGATCTTATCCGCAACCGCGCCTTTTCCGGTCGCCAGAATTTTCGGCGCGGCGTCGCCCGGCTCGTAAGCAATGGCAACCGCCGTCCGGTCTTTGGCGTCTTTTGCATCTTTTCTGTTAAACAAAGGACGGAACTGTTTTTTTTCTTCCATACTGCTATGCCCTCATATCAAAGGAATACCGATGCAGCAGACCTGCCGACGGCTGATCCTTTTTCAGAAAATCCTCCACAAAATTGACCTGCTTTTCCTCGTTTACCACAGATAAGCTGCAGCGGTAGCCTTTTGCCGCCAGCCGCTGCTCCAGCTCCGGAAGATGCTGCTGCACCAGCGCAAACGATTCATCGTTGTCAAAATAAAATTTTGTTGTGATATCCTTTCCCTTCAAACGGAGGGAAACATCCGTAGAACCCAGATTTTCCAGATCCAGATGCAGAAATGCCGTCAGCTCCTTACTGCCCTCTGCCAGATTTTTCTTATTGGTATACACATACAGCTCCCCGCTGGCGTTCTGTCCCGTCATTTTCAGCGGAATCTGCACATACGTATACGTCTGGTTGATCTGGTTCATAAATTCAATATTGCTGTGGATGTCCGCCGCAAGCTGCGCCACATTCTGGGAATTCTGACCGGAAGCCTTGACCACGTCTTCCATCCGGTTCAGTTGGTTTTCCAGATGTTCATACAGTTTGCGCACCTGATCTCCCTCGGACAGCTCCTCCGGCCGGATCATCCACTGCTGCTCCAGCGCATCTTTGACCAGCGCCTGAAATTCTTTTCCGGAAAACAGCTTTAACAGCGCGCCCTTGTTTGCCGCCAGTCCTTCCGTAAGCTGACGCTGCAGCTCGTTTAATACCGCCACCGCGCTCTGCTTCGGATCGAGCGTACGTCCGGCAAACCAGAGATTGCTTTCGATATCTTTCATAACCGACGACAGCTGTCTGGTCAGCTCCACAACCCCTTCTTTGCCCAATACGGCTTCCAGCGTGTGCGGCGCGGCTTTTGGCGCATCCGTTTTTGACGCATCCGCTTTTTGCGCTTCCGCTTCCTCCGGCGCGACTGTCTGCACGCCGCCTTTAACTCCGCCCTCTAACGGCTCGGCGGTCTGCCGCAGCAGCTCCGGCGTCTGCGTTTTACCGTCTTCGGATTCTTGTTTTCCAAGAACAGATGGAGTTTTTCCCAGTTCCGCCTCCTCCGGCGCAGCCTGATTTTCTGATGCTTCCGATGCTTTTGCCGTTTCCGCCGCCAAAACCTCCTCCGGCAGTCCTTCGGTCACAATGGAAAGAAGTTCCCCGCCCATGCGGCTCAAACCTCCCATCGGCAGCTCCTCATTGGCGAGCGCAGACGGAAGCTGCTCCATAAAGTCTTCCAATGCCTTCCCGATCGCCTGTTTGTCATCCAGATAATTTTCAAACTGGGACGCGAACTCCGGCGTAACCGGCAGGTTTAACTTCTGGAGCTGCACCAGCGTGCGCACGTCGATTTCAGGATAATTCTGCACCAGACGGGACATCTGCATGAGGCTGTTCCGGTCGATCGGCATCTGCTCCTCCATCATGGAATTGACCATAGAAAGATTTTTGGCGTCCACCGGAAGGCTGGCCGCTTTCAGCGCGTCTAAAAGCGTAAGATTGACGCTGTTTCCCGCAACCGTAAACGGACGGATGGCAATCTGCGTGCCGTCGTTGGATTTTACCTGAAAAAACATCGACTGCCCGACGGAAATCTCCACTTTTCCTTCCATACGCGCCGTCACTTCCTGTCCGTTGGAAAGTCCTAAAACCACCTGCCCGTTTTTGACGGAATTGACCGTTCCCTCGAAAATATTTCCGGCGCTCATCTCCCGAAGACCGGAAACCAGCCGTTCCACGCCTTTTGTTCCGGTCAGCTTCTCGCGTCCGGCTGTGTTTTGATACTGTCCCAATAAATCCGATATCTGCATATGATCTCCTGATTTCTAAAAGCGTTTTATTTGCTGAAATTCCGGATAAAGGTTGCCCGATGAATGGGCGACGGGCCATATTTGCGCAATGCGGCGATATGTTCTGCGGAGCCGTACCCCTTATTGGAGGCGAAACCGTATTGCGGCCACACCGCGTCGTATTCTACCATCATACGATCTCTGGTTACCTTTGCAATGATGCTGGCTGCCCCGATGGAAATGCTCTTGGCGTCGCCTTTGATGATCGGCACCTGCTTTATGGCAACCTCCGGAATCGTTACCGCATCGTTCAGCAGAAGCTCCGGAACTACGGAAAGCTTCCGGATCGCCTCCCGCATTGCCTCATAGGTCGCCTGTAAAATATTGATCCGGTCGATCTGCTCGGGTCCGACCGTTCCGATTCCGACGGCAACCGCCTGTTCCATGATCTGATCATAGAGTTCCTCCCGCTTTGCGGCGGTCAGTTTTTTCGAATCGTTGATATAAAGGATCCGGCAGTCTTTCGGCAGGATGACCGCGCCCGCTACGACCGGCCCTGCCAGCGGCCCGCGTCCGACTTCGTCAATTCCGCAGATATACGTATACTGACGATATTCTTTTTCGTACTTTTTCAGCTTCTCGATGCGCGCCTTTTCTTCTTCGAGCTTTAATAAACGCTTCTCTGCCGACTCGATCAGCTTTTGTACGCCCTGTCTGTCGTCGTTTTCGTATCTTTGGATCCATTCCTTTAGGTCTTCTTCTTTTGTCTGATGAAATTCTGCGCGTATCTCACTTATTTTCTTTTGTTCCATAGCTTCCTATTCCAGCGTGACTGCTCCGAGCTTTCCGCTTCGGAATTCATCGATGAGCAGCGCCGCCGCCTTGCTGTAATCATATTCTCCGCCTTTGGAAATGCATTTGCGGTTTTCTGCGATTCCGTTCAATATCTGCGCGGCGTCCTTTTCTTCTTCGACGCCGTATCGTTCTTTTAAAAGTCCCGCATAGTCCCTCTTTAAGATCGAAATCAGCTCTACCGCCATTTCATCGAGGTTTAGGATTTCATCTTTTATGGAGCCGATCAGCGCAAGATTGCGCCCGACTGCCGGATCTTCGAATTTCGGCCAGAGAATCCCCGGCGTATCTAAAAGCTCAACGTTTTTATTGAGGCGGATCCACTGTTTTCCTTTGGTAACTCCCGGCTTATTTCCGGTCTTTGCACATGCTCTTCCCGCAAAGGAATTGATAAACGTGGACTTTCCTACATTGGGAATTCCCACTACCATTGCGCGCACCGGACGGTTTTTAATGCCGCGCCTTTGATCGCGCTCTATTTTTTCCCTGCACGCCTCAGAGATCACTTCCTGAACCTTTTTCATTCCGGAGCGGCTTCTTGCGTCAAGACAGACGACAAAATAGCCTTTGCTGCGGAAATAATTGCTCCATTGCTCCGTTTTCCGCTTATCCGCCAGATCGGCTTTGTTCATCAAAATGACGCGGAACTTATTTTTTCCCAGTTCATCTATGTCCGGATTCCGGCTGCTTTTGGGAACCCTTGCATCCACCAGCTCAATGACCAGATCGACCAGCCGGATGTCCTCCTGCATCTGCCGCTTTGCCTTTGTCATATGACCGGGATACCACTGTATCTGCATATTGATACCTCTCTTTTATTTTATCGGACACTTCCCATATCGCCTAAAGAGGAAAAATAAAACCATGCTTTTCCAACGATATATTCTTTTTTTACATTGCCGATATTTGCCAGACGGCTGTCCTCGCTGTTGTTCCGGTTGTCGCCTAAAACAAAATATTCGTCGCTGCCCAGTTTCATCGGCTCCTCCGCCAGACCGGCGTCTTCTATGGAAGCAACCTGTGAAAATTCTTCAAACAGTTCTCCATTGACATAAACCGCTCCGTCCATGATCTGAACCGTATCGCCCGGCGCTGCGATGACGCGCCGCACATAATAGTGAGACTTTTCGTTTCCGTTTGGGCGGAACACAATGACGTCGCCCGCCTTTGGCCGGAAAATCAGATATACAAACCGGTTGACCAATATCTGATCCCCGCTGGAAAGCGTTTCCTCCATCGCCTGCCCGACCACGCTGGTACGGAATCCAAAAAAGCTGACGCAGACGTATGCGATTCCGATTACGATCAGAATCTCCCCGATCCATGACAGCACCGCTTTAAACAGCGGCATATTAAACTTTTTCCTTCGTTTCCCAAAATTCAGTCCGTTATGTCTTCGTCTCACGTAACTACTCCTTAGGCTCTGTTTTTCTTTTCACTGTACATTTCCTTCAAATGCTCCATCAGCGGTACGTCCGAACGGAACGGATGGAAGAAATGATGCATGCCCCTGCGCTGTCTGCCGCGGATTTCCTCTTTGATATTTTCGTATTTTAATACGATATCGTTGTCCAGCGCAAACTTCCTCAGTCTGGTTACCAGTTGTGCGGAATGCGCGACATCGATTACAAATACGCCAAAGAAGAAGCCGATGATAAAAGAAAACGCCAGATTCTGGGAAAGCCACTCTAACGCCCGTAAAATACGCGGATGGATCAGAAAATAATAAGCGGCGCACAAAACCGCCCACGCGAGGGAAAACGTCGGACAGATGATTCCGTCAATATTGCCCCAGCGGTCGGAATAATCCCACAGGCGCACCTTCAAAAATTTCAGGCAGAATACGCCGGCAATATATTCAATGAGCGTCATGCAAAGCGCCATAACCGCAAACAGCACCAGCTTATTCCAGAAAGGATTGGAAATGATCCGCGAGTCCTCTATCGACGTAATCAGATAGATAATGCACAGTCCAAAGCCGTAAAGCGGCACATACGGACCGGCGCAGAACCCCGGATTGATCCATTTTTTGGATTTACTGGTCAGATTCCGGTACAGCAGCTCCAAAATCCATCCGCTGACAGATCCGATAAAAAATAAAAATGCCAAAATTAAAAAAATTCCCATTTTATTCTCCTCCTTCGTCTGACTGAAATAGGTAAAAGAAACACCGGTACGTTTCCATACCGGCGTTTACGCTTTTCCTTATTTTACCAATTCTTTTACCTTTGCACGCTTGCCGACACGATCTCTTAAATAGAACAGCTTCGCACGTCTTACTTTACCTCTGCGGACAACTTCTACCTTCTCCACATTCGGGGAATGCAGCGGCCATGTCTTCTCTACGCCTACACCGTTGGAAAGCTTCCTTACGGTAAAGGTAGCGCGGTTGCTTCCGCCCTGCTTCTTGATTACAGTTCCTTCAAATACCTGAATTCTTTCACGATTTCCTTCTTTGATCTTACCGTATACCTTGACGGTATCGCCTACGGAAAACTGCGGAACTTCCGCTTTTAACTGCTCTGCTTCGATGTTCTTGATGATTTCACTTGCGTTCATTTTGTGACCTCCTGATTCTATTTGATGTTCTTAATGCTACTGCAGCTTCGCAACAGAGGACCATCGCCTTTTTTCACAACATTAACAATCTACCATAAAACGTGCCGGATGGCAAGAATTATTTTCGGATTTTTGCAATAATCTCTTCTTTTAATTCCAGCGCTTTGTCTTTGGTATGGCGGTTTGCCGTCTGAGAAACCAGCAGTGTAGAGACATATCGGGAGGCGACGTCGTATTTGCCCAGACGAAACGCCATTTCCGCAAGCAGGATATCCATCGTATTCTGATCCATTCCGCAGATCGGATACAGCTCGGTCGCCATCGCTTTGCAGAACCCCTCATACGCCTGCTCATAAAACTCGCGCTCTTCCTTCCGCGCCACTTTCATGCTCTCCGCGTCGTCCTCGACTCCCTGTTTTTGAAGCTCCTCGCACTTGCTGCGGAACAGCCATGACAGCTTTAGGCAGGTATAGGCAATTTCGCTTGTGTGTCCCTTTTTGACGATCGTATTGTACAGCGAAAGCTTGTAACGCTCGATCGTAGTATTATAGTCGTAAAACTTCTCTTCGGTGCCCAGCAGCTCCATTTCCTTCTGCGTCTGAAACTGCGCGCTGATATTCTCACGTATCAGCTTGCGCTGTACGGAGGATATATGCTCAAAGTAGCGGTTCATCGCCGTATAGCCGCAGTACGGGCAGGAAAGCACCTCGTATTTTAAGGCGTCGATATACTGAAAGCGCGGACGCAGGTCTTTGTCCGGAGGCAGCCTCCTCAAGCGGGAATTTTTGATCGCTTTGTACGGAAACGGCTTATCACATACCGGACAATTGATCATCTTATCCAGCAGAAAATCCTCCTCTTTTGGCGCCGCGGTCTCCTTTTTGACGCTTTCCTGAGTCTGACGCGGCTTGGAGTCCGACGTGTACAGATTCTCCATGTTCATTTCGTTGGTGTTGATTCCAAATTTTTCCAATCCTGATAATAATCCCATAATTCCACCTATCCTTGATCTGCCGGTAATTTGAAGGAACTCTTTAAGGACACGATCCGGTTAAATACCGGCTGTCCCGGTTTCGAATCCTTGACGTCTGCACAGAAAAATCCCTGCCGTACAAACTGAAAGCTGTCGTATGGCTTTGCTTCCATCAGCGCCGGCTCCGCGATGCAGCCGGACAGCACTGTCAGGGAATTCGGATTCAGATTCAGACTGCCGTCTTCATTATACACCCCAAGCGCCTCATCGACAATATTCTCATACAGCCGAACCGTCACTTTTTTCCCGTATTCCGCGCTTACCCAGTGAATGGTTCCCTTTACCTTCCTTCCGTCCGGACTGTTTCCGCCCCGAGAAGCCGGATCGTACGTACAGTGAATCTCCGTCACACGTCCGCTTTCATCTTTGACAAAACTTTCGCATTTGACAAAATAGGCGTTCATCAGGCGCACTTCATTTCCCGGGAACATGCGGAAATACTTCTTTGGCGGCTCCTCCATAAAATCCTCCCGCTCAATATAAAGCTCCCGCGAGAAAGGCACCTGCCGGCTTCCAAGTTCCGGATTTTCCAGATTGTTGTCCACCGTAAGGTACTCTGTCTGTCCTTTCGGATAATTGTCAATGACGACTTTGACCGGATCCAGCACCGCCATCATGCGCGGACGCTTCATTTTTAAATCCTCGCGGATGCAGTATTCCAGCATGGCGTAATCGACAGAGCTGTTTGCCTTCGATACGCCGCACAGCTCTACAAAATTGCGGATGGACTCCGGCGTATAGCCGCGCCGGCGGAGCGCTGCGATACTGACCAGCCTCGGATCGTCCCAGCCGTCTACAATGCCCTCCTCTACCAGCTTTTTGATATAACGCTTTCCGGTTACCACATTGGTCAGATACAGCTTGGCGAATTCGATCTGTTTCGGCGTACCGTTTTCGCCCTGTTTATACCCCAGCTCCGTTACTACCCAGTCGTACAACGGCCGGTGGTCTTCAAATTCCAGCGTGCAGATGGAGTGCGTGATCCCCTCGATGGCATCCTCGATCGGGTGCGCAAAATCATACATCGGGTAAATGCACCACTGATCTTTGGTATTGTGATGCGTCATATGCGCCACCCGATATAAGATCGGATCCCGCATGTTGATATTGGAGGACGTCATATCGATTCTTGCGCGCAGAACCTTGCTTCCATCCTCGAATTTTCCGTTTTTCATATCTTCAAACAGCGCAAGGTTTTCCTCGACGGTGCGCTTTGCATAGGGATCTTCTTTTCCCGCCTCAGTCAGCGTCCCCCGATATTCCCGTATCTCCTCCGCGCTGAGATCCGAAACGTACGCCTTTCCTTTTTTGATCAGGCGGACCGCCGCCTCATACATCTGTTCGAAATAGTCCGAAGCGTAAAATAAATTGCCGTTCCAGTCCGCGCCAAGCCATTTCACATCCTCTAAAATGGACTCTACAAATTCCGTCCGCTCTTTGGTCGGATTCGTATCGTCAAAGCGGAAATGAAACTCTCCCCCGTATTTTTTTGCCAATCCGTAATTGAGCAGAATGGACTTGGCATGACCGATGTGCAGATAGCCGTTCGGCTCCGGCGGAAAACGCGTTTTGACTGTTTGGCAATATCCTTCGCTCAAATCCTTTTCTATGATCTGTTCAATAAAATTTCTGGAAACCGTTTCGTTTTCCATCCTTTGTTATCCTCCTCGTCTCTCTTATCGCTTGATATGCTGATGACTGTAAATATGATTTTCACAGTATTCATAATTTCCCGCACATTTGGAGCAGAAACGGAAGCTCAGATTCGGATCGTCTAACTCCGTCCGTCCGCATATTGCGCATTTGTGCCTTGCAATGCCCGAACCCGGGCGCGGTTCATGAAACTGCGCGTGAAACTCCTTCTGGCGTTTCCGGTGCTTTCTGGATATGCGCGGTTTGGAAAAGACAAAAAACAAAACCAGATTAACGATCGCAAAAATGATCTCCGTACTGTAAACAAAGCCGATGGACATCCTTCCGAACATGGCTCCCATGCGGAAATAGGTATAGATCTCATATCCCAGATCTACGACGTAGATCAAAAGCATCCATTTCATTTTGAGCGGAAGCACAAACCAGAGCCGGACTTCCGCATCCGGCATACAGATCGCCAGCGCCATAAACATCGACAGCAATATATAATAGGTAGAAAGATATACCGGCATTCGGGTAAACGCATAGACCAGTATGCCCCCGATGTCGCTCAGCAGGATCCCGCCGAGGATATATACGTTCATCTTAAAGGTTCCGATGAACATTTCCAGCGTCTGCCCCATCGGAATCAGGCAGAGCAGAAAGATCGCCGTTAGAAAAATGTTGCCGGAGGGCGGCGTACAAAAAATCCATGTGACCAGCCGCCAGATCTGTCCATGCAGGATGCTCGCCGCCGAAAATCCCAGATAATCCGCCAGCTTCGGAAGCGCAAAACCGATGATATAGCCGATCGCAATTGCAAAGACCAAATAACGGTTCATATTGGGAACGGCATATTTTCCCCACTTTTTTTCCAATTTGTCCATCCAACTCATAAAAAAACCTCTGTCTATCATATATTTAAAACGACTAAACCTATTATACGTTTTTATAGAATTTTGTCAACGCGCCCCTTGCTTCTTTTCCAATTCTTTAGAAATAGTTACCATTGTTTTTTGTCATTTCGTGTCGTATAATGAATCGTGTTTCAATGGAGGATGATCTATGCAAAACGATTTTTTACATAAACTTGGAATTGATATTGGCTCTACGACGGTAAAGGTAGCCGTTTTGGACCAAGAGGACAACCTTCTTTTTTCCGATTATGAGCGGCATTTTGCCAATATCCGCGAAACCTTGTCCGACCTTTTGGGCAAGGCATACGCCAAACTGGGCGATTTAAACATCGCTCCGATGATTACCGGCTCCGGCGGACTGACGCTGGCCAATCATCTGGAGATTCCGTTCGTGCAGGAGGTAATCTCCGTTTCTACGGCGCTGCAGCATTACGCTCCGCAGACGGACGTCGCCATCGAGCTGGGCGGCGAGGACGCCAAAATCATCTATTTTGAGAACGGCAATGTCGAACAGCGGATGAACGGAATCTGCGCCGGAGGAACCGGCTCCTTCATCGACCAGATGGCGGCCCTGATCCAGACCGATGCATCCGGATTAAACGAATATGCCAAAAACTACAAGGCAATCTATCCGATCGCCGCACGCTGCGGCGTATTTGCCAAAACCGATATCCAACCCCTGATCAATGAAGGCGCCACCCGAGAGGATCTGTCGGCCTCCATCTTTCAGGCAGTGGTCAACCAGACGATCAGCGGACTGGCATGCGGAAAACCCATCCGCGGGCATGTCGCTTTTCTGGGCGGTCCGCTCCACTTTCTGTCCGAATTAAAACAGGCTTTTATCCGTACGCTGAATCTGGACGCGGAACATGCCATTACTCCGGAAAATTCCCACCTGTTTGCCGCTATCGGTTCCGCTTTGAATTATAAAGAAGATACCGTTACTACGCTGGAAAGTCTGGTGCGCCGGCTTTCTTCCGATATTCATATGGAATTCGAGGTAGCGCGTCTGGAGCCACTGTTCGCAGACAAGGAGGCTTATGATGCGTTTGCCGCGCGCCACAGCAGCAGCCATGTGCAGACGGCGGAGCTTTCCTCTTATGAGGGAAACTGCTATCTGGGAATCGACGCCGGCTCTACGACGACAAAAGTCGCGCTTGTGGCGGAAAACGGCTCGCTTTTATATTCCTTTTACAGCAACAACAACGGCAGTCCGCTTGCTACCGCGATCAAATCCATTCAGGAAATCTATGCCAAGCTGCCGCCAAAAGCGCAGATCGTACGCTCCTGCTCGACCGGATACGGGGAGGCGCTTCTAAAAGCCGCCCTGATGCTGGACGAAGGAGAAGTGGAAACCGTCGCCCACTACTATGCCGCCGCGTTTTTTGACGCTAAGGTTGACTGTATTCTGGACATCGGCGGTCAGGATATGAAATGCATCAAGATTAAAAACCAGACGGTAGATTCCGTTCAGTTAAACGAGGCTTGCTCCTCCGGCTGCGGTTCTTTTATTGAGACGTTTGCCAAAAGCCTTAATTTTTCCGTACAGGATTTTGCCAAAGAGGCTTTATTTGCCCAAAATCCCATCGATCTGGGAACACGCTGTACGGTATTTATGAATTCCAAAGTAAAACAAGCGCAGAAGGAGGGCGCAAGCGTCGCCGATATTTCCGCCGGTCTTGCTTATTCCGTTATCAAAAACGCATTGTTTAAAGTAATCAAGCTTTCCGACGCAAAGGATCTCGGAGAAAATATCGTCGTACAGGGCGGTACTTTTTATAACGACGCCGTTTTGCGCAGTCTGGAAAAAATTGCGGGCGTACAGGTAACCCGTCCGGATATTGCCGGAATCATGGGCGCTTTCGGCGCCGCTTTGATCGCGCGGGAACGCTACGAAGACGGCCAGAAGACAAGCATGCTGACGATCGAGCAGATCAACGAGCTGACCTACCACACAAAGCTGGCACGTTGTCAGGGCTGCACCAACCACTGTCTTCTGACGATCAATAAATTTTCGGACAACCGGCAGTTTATTACCGGAAACCGCTGCGAACGCGGTCTTGGAAAAGAAAAAAACAAAGAAAATATTCCGAACCTGTTTGAATACAAAAATAAAAGGCTGTTTGAATATCCGGTGCTTTCTCCAAAGGAGGCGCGTCGGGGAACGGTCGGTCTGCCGCGCGTTTTGAACATCTACGAAAATTATCCGTTTTGGGCGGCGTTTTTTACCAAACTGGGATTTTCCGTCGTGCTTTCGCCGCAGTCCACCCGAAAGATCTACGAGCTTGGCATTGAATCCATTCCAAGCGAGTCGGAATGCTATCCGGCGAAGCTGGCTCATGGTCATGTGGCATGGCTGATTCATCGAAATGTCGATTTTATTTTTTATCCTGCCGTTCCGTATGAGCGGAACGAGTTTCCGGATGCAAACAACCACTACAACTGTCCGATCGTGACGTCGTACTCGGAAAATATCAAAAATAACGTAGAAGAAATTACCAGCGGAAAAGTCCGTTTCCTCAATCCGTTTATGGCATTTACCTGCGAGGAAACGCTTTCCCAGCAATTAATCGAAACCTTTACCAAAGAATTCCACATTCCGGAGGACGAGATACGGGATGCGGTTTCCGAAGGCTGGAAGGAGCTGGAGGCGATGCGCCTGACCATGCAGCATAAGGGCGAGGAGGTACTCCGCTACATGGAAGAAAACGGCCGCAGGGGAATCGTGCTTGCGGGACGCCCTTACCATATCGATCCGGAGATCAATCATGGAATTCCGGAGCTGATTAACTCCTATGGGATCTGTGTGCTGACCGAGGATTCCGTTTCCCATTTGGGACATCTGGAACGCCCGCTGATCGTCATGGATCAATGGATGTACCATTCCCGTCTGTACTCCGCCGCCAACTATGTGAAAACGCGGGACGATCTGGATCTGATCCAGCTCAATTCCTTCGGCTGCGGACTGGACGCCGTTACGACCGACTGCGTAAGCGATATTCTGACGGGTTCCGGCAAAATCTACACCTGCTTAAAGATCGACGAGGTCAACAATCTGGGCGCGGCGCGCATCCGGATCCGCTCTCTTTTGTCCGCGCTGCGCGTCAAAGAGCGCAAACAGGAAAAACGCGCCATCCGGCCGGCCAATTACGAACGCGTGATCTTTACCGAGGACATGCGGCGGGATTACACCATTATCTGTCCGCAGATGTCGCCGATCCATTTTGACCTGCTGCTTCCGGCGTTTCGGGCATCCGGCTACAACATGGTCATTCCGGACATTCCTGCCAGAGAATGCGTGGACGTGGGACTCAAATACGTCAACAACGACGCCTGCTACCCTTCTTTGATCGTCATTGGACAGATCATGAGCGCGGTATTGTCGGGCAGATACGATATGACGCGGACTGCCATCCTCATATCCCAGACGGGCGGCGGCTGCCGCGCGACCAATTACATCGGTTTCATCCGCCGCGCGCTGAACAAGGCCGGTTATCCGGATGTTCCGGTCATTTCCATTAATATGGTTGGTCTGGAAAAGAACCCGGGGTTCCGTCTGACGCCGAAGCTGATTCAGCATGGCTTGTACGCGCTGGAATTCGGCGATATCTTCATGCGCTGTCTTTACCGCGTGCGCCCGTATGAAGCCGTATCCGGCTCCGCAAATGCGCTGCATGAGAAATGGAAAAAACGCTGCATCGCTTTTATTACGCAGGATAAATTTTTATCGCATCGGAAATTCAAAAAAATGTGCCGCGAGATCATCCGCGATTTTGACCGGCTTCCGATGACGGAGGAAAAGAAACCGCGTGTCGGCGTAGTCGGGGAGATCCTTGTCAAATTCCTGCCCGCCGCCAACAACTATATCGTAGATTTGTTAGAGGCCGAGGGCGCGGAGGCTGTCGTACCGGATCTGACCGATTTCCTGCTGTACTGCTGCTATAACCAGAATTTCAAAACCGAATATCTGGGAGGGACCAAAAAAGCGCAGCGCATCAACAACCTGCTGATCCGTTTCTTTGAGTGGCTGCGGAAGGCCGCAAGGGATGAATTAAAAAAGAGCCGGCATTTTGAGCCGACCGCTTACATTGACGATCTTGCAAAGCTCGCAAGTCCGATCGTTTCCTGCGGAAACCAGACGGGCGAGGGATGGTTTTTGACCGGAGAAATGTTAGAGCTGATCCATCAGGGCGCGAACAATATCATCTGCGCCCAGCCGTTTGCCTGCCTTCCGAATCACATTGTCGGAAAGGGCGTTATCAAGGAGATCCGCCACGAATTTCCGGAGGCGAATATCGTAGCCATCGACTACGATCCAGGCGCTTCGGAGGTCAATCAGCTAAACCGTATCAAGCTCATGCT
>CANQCX010000031.1 GCA_947591115.1 uncultured Lachnospiraceae bacterium
GAAAATTACGCTGGTGGTGGTGCTTATCACACCGGTGTCGCTTTTTGTCGCGGCTTTTATTGCAAAAAAAACATATGCCATGTTCTGGCTGCAATCCAAAACGCGGGGAGAGCAGACGGCGCTGATCGAAGAAATGATCGGAAACCAAAAGGTAGTGCAGGCGTTTCATTATGAAGACGACGCGTTGGAGCGGTTTGATGAGATCAACGGCAGACTGCAGTCCTGCTCTTTGCGCGCAATTTTTTATTCCAGCCTGACCAATCCGTCCACGCGTTTTGTCAACAGCTTCGTCTATGCCGGCGTCGGAATTGCGGGCGCGCTGTCCGCGATCAGCGGAGGCGGGATTTCCGTTGGTCAGTTATCCTGCTTTTTGACGTATGCCAATCAGTACACCAAACCGTTTAACGAGATTTCCGGCGTCATTACGGAGCTGCAGAATGCGCTGGCGTGTGCGGCGCGTATTTTTGAACTCATCGAGGAAACCTCCCAGGAGCCGGAACCGCCGGATGCCGTTGTGCTGGATGAAGCGGATGGGAATGTTTCGATAGAAAATGTATTTTTTTCTTATGTGCCGGAGCAGAAGCTGATCGAAGATTTTAATCTGAAGGTCCGTTCGGGACAGCGGATTGCCATTGTAGGACCGACCGGCTGCGGAAAAACCACGATCATCAATCTTTTGATGCGGTTTTATGATACGACAAGCGGAACCATATCCGTAAGCGGACATGATATCAGGCGGATCACGCGTGAAAGCCTGCGGAAAAATTACGGTATGGTGCTTCAGGAAACATGGCTGAAAAACGGGACGATACGGGAAAATATCACGCTGGGAAAACCGGATGCCTCGGAGGAGGAGATTCTGGCGGCGGCAAAAGCCTCCCATGCGCATGGCTTTATCCGGAGGCTGCCGGATGGATATGATACGGTCATCGGCGAAGACGGCGGCAATCTGTCTCAGGGGCAGAAGCAGCTTTTATGCATTGCAAGGGTTATGCTCTGTCTGCCGCCGATGCTGATTCTGGATGAAGCGACGTCTTCCATCGATACCAGAACGGAAATGAAAATTCAAAAAGCATTTTATACCATGATGCGCGGCAGAACCAGTTTTATCGTTGCGCACCGCCTTTCCACGATACGGGAGGCGGATGTGATTCTGGTTATGAAGGACGGAAAAATCATCGAGCAGGGCGATCATGAAACCCTGCTCGCAAAAAACGGGTTTTATGCAAACCTGTATCATAGTCAGTTTTCCGTTTTCACATAGGAGAACGCGTTGGAAATGCGCGCGTTTTCCGCAGTCAGCGTTACCGGCTCCCGATAGTAGGCAATGACCGGAGTGCCCGTTTCGATGTTTTCGTAGATGGTTTTTGCGATCTCCGGCGGCACATTGATGCAGCCATGGGAGCCGGAGCTTTTGTAGATCTCGCCGCCGAATTGGCTGCGCCAGTCGGCATCGTGAATGCCAACATTATAGGCAAACGGCATGAAATAAGAAACGGCGGAGGCGTAATCTTCGCCGATCAGCGTGGCGTTCCGCTGTTTGTATACGATTTTGTATATGCCGTCGGGAGAGCCGTTGCTGCGGTTGATATTTCCGCTGACAATATCCGTTTCCACAACAAGCGTCCCTTCTTTGTAGAACCATAAATGCTGGTTGGTGTAGTCGATCTCCACATAGGTATTGCCGATGTCGTCCAGTCCGCTTAAAAGGGCGCGCTGTTCATAAACCGGCTCGCGGCTGACCGGCTGTCCGCCCTTTAGATCGGCAAGAATCTGCTCCGCTTCTTTGGTCTTATTGATTACCCATCCGTAATCGCCGCCGCCGATCGATATGGTATCGCCCTTCGAGGTGGTAAATTCCCGCACGTCGCCGTAAGTATTGTAGGTGCTTGCAAGCTTCTGCACAAATTTGTTGATCTTATCGGTATTGACGGTTACTTCTCCGTTTTCTCCGATTTCCAGCATGGAAAGAATCTGTCCGGAGGTCAGGTTTTCCTCCGCGTTGTTGATCTCATAGTGGATCTGCGCATTCATGTAATGGTCAAGCTGCGCCGCCGCGTCCGTAATAACGGGATCGGTAGAAAGGATGTCCGGCGCCGTATAGCAGCGGTCGGAGAGCGTCAGCTCGGTTTCCTCCAGCGTGACTGCCGAAGTGATCTCCTCCAGAATGGCATCGCGTATCGGCTGGGTACCCAAAACCTCCGGAACGATTTCATAGCTGTTTTCCAAAATGTTTATGTATGCGTTTTCCGGCGGCGTAATGGCGTCCTCGGAAAAGAGCGAAAGGGCGTCTGTCTGCGCCGCAAGCGCCTCTTTGTCAAAAGTGACCGAGGCGGCAAGCGGATAGGTGTACGACTGAAAAAGGCTCGCCGGCCAGAGAAACGCGTTCTGCTTTTTTAAAATGCGTTCTTCTTCGCCGATGTTTACATATTCATAGGAAAAATCCATGCCGCTCAGGTGGTATTTTTCGTGGTTCCGGTCGTAGATCGTAAGCAGATAGTCAAGCGCCTGATCTTGATTGCGGGTTACTACATATTCCGATGTTTTTCCTCCGCATTTGACATTGCCGACCGTCGTGTGAAACAGATAGTGATCTTGGAAAAAAATCACGAATCCGAAATATACGATGCAAAGCAGCAAAAGAACGCCGATCAGAATCCCGATCGCAATATTTTTTTTCTTCCAGACAGGTTTTGCCATAAAAAGAACCTCCAGATGATTTATCGGATGTTACGCTCGATCCAGATGGGAAACATTCATGTAGGAAGGAATCCCGTTTTCATAGGAAACTTCAGTCTCGCCCTGAATAAGAGGGTACAGGTATTCTATCATTTCCGGTAAAATATCGTTGCCGCGGTCGTTGATCCATTCCTTTGGAACGGATTTGGCTCCGTTGGCGATCGAACGGATCGCGGCGGAATCGTAGCTGACGGTGTACGGATGGTTGGATATGCGCCGGATGCAGACCATAGCGGCGGTCACGCCATCCTCCGCGAGGGAAACCCCTTTTTGTCCCTGTGCAAACGCTTCGTCCAGATCCGTTTTGGAAGCCAGATGCGCCGAGCAGCGCTGCAAAACGTTTAGTTCAATGCTGCGGACTTTTACGCCGATGTTTTCCTTGACCAGAAATTCCAGAGATTTTCCGGCGCCGCTTAACTGTTTGTGCCCGAAGTCGTCTACGGCGGATTTCGAGGAGGTAATGTAATTTCCGTCCTTGTCGCGGATTCCTTCCGAAACGGCGATGATGACGTTGTCGCGGATCGCAAGCTGCTCTTGGATGTCTTCCAGAAACCGTTCTTTGTCAAAAACCGATTCCGGAAGGTAGATCAGGTGCGGCGCGCTGTTGTAGGAATTACGGGCAAGCGAGGAGGAGGCGGTCAGCCATCCGGCGTCCCTGCCCATGATCTCAACGATGGTCACGCTTTTTACCGCGTAGATAAACGTGTCGTGCGCGATCTCCAGCAGCGAGGACGCGATGAATTTCGCGGCGGAGCCAAAACCCGGCGTATGATCGGTTGCGCACAGATCATTGTCGATGGTCTTCGGAATTCCGATGATGCGGATATCGCTGTTGATTTTTTGCGCATAATCGGATAATTTTAATACGGTATCCATAGAGTCGTTTCCGCCGATATAAAAGAACGCCTGAATGCCAAGAAGCTGGAATTGGTGGAATATATAGACATACTGCGAATCGTCGTCCTTGTAATTCGGCAGCTTGTGGCGGCAGGAACCCAGATACATAGCGGGCGTGTGTTTTAGTTTGTCCAGATCCTCTGAGCAGGAAAACCGCTCGGTCAGATTGATGTAATTTCCGTTCAGAATACCCAGAACGCCGTTTACGGCGCCGTAGCAGGTGTGATATTTCGAAGAATTTAAAATACCGGAGATCACACCGGAAAGGCTTGCGTTGATCGCTGCCGTCGGGCCGCCGGATTGTGCGACCATACAGTTAGGCTGATTCATGATAACCTCCTTTGTGTACATAGATAACTATATTGTAGTCTGTAAAAATAAGTGAAGTCAAGAGGAACCGTATGAAAAATGAAAAACCGTATGAAAACTGTAAGATTTGTCCGCGTCAGTGCGGTGCAGACCGGACGCGCGGCGAAACCGGATACTGCGGCGTGACGGAGCGGCTGCGCGTATCGCGCGCCGCGCTGCATTTCTGGGAAGAACCCTGCATTTCCGGAGAAAAAGGTTCGGGAACCGTATTTTTCTGCGGCTGCTCCCTAAAGTGCGTCTACTGTCAGAATCGGGAAATCGCAGGGGGCGGACTGGGAAAGGAAATTTCGGTGGAACGGCTGTCGGAAATATTTCTGGAATTGCAGGAAAAAGGAGCCAATAATATCAATCTGGTTACCGCCGGACACTATCTTTTTTCGGTTTGTACGGCGTTGGAACGCGCGCGTAGGCAGGGGTTGTATCTTCCGGTGGTTTATAATACCGGAAGCTATGAAACGGTGGAAGCCTTAAAAAGGCTGGATGGCCTTGTGGACGTTTATCTTGCGGATTTTAAATATATGGATCCCGCGGCCGCCGAAAGGTATTCTCATGCAAAGGATTATCCCAAAACGGCGAAAGCGGCGGTTGCGGAAATGGTAAGACAAAAGCCAAAGCCGTCTTTTGTATGGGAGCAAAGCAAAAACAGCGAGCAGTATGCAAAACACCGGCAGCGTACGGATGCGTATGAAGACGGCATGTTAATGGAAAGCGGCGTAATCGTCCGTCAGCTTCTTTTGCCGGGACAACTGGCGGATGCGAAAAAAATCATTCGTTATCTGTATGAAACCTATCAAAACCGGATATACTTAAGTATGATGAGTCAGTATACACCGATGGCTTGTGGGAAGCAGTACCCGGAACTGGATTGCACAGTGCGCGCCGAAGCGTATGACCGGCTGGTGGAGCATGCGCTGTCCCTCGGGGTAGAATGCGGTTTCTTTCAGGAAGGAGGAGCCGCAAAAGAGAGCTTCATACCATATTTTGACAATGAAGGGGTTTGAGCAACTAGAACTAGTACTGGTTTTTTTTTCAAATTTATTGTACTATAATAGTAGTTCAACAAAAGCGAGGACATTCTATGGAAAAAAAGAAGCGGATCGGACAGATTATGATTGAGTGCCCTAATACGATTTTTCATTTGTATGTGCGAAGTGAAGAAGAGATGTCGAAAGTCGAGATTTTTATGAACAATATCCGTACGCTTCGGCGTCTGAGTTTGACGGACATCTACAATTGGTGCAACCGTCAGGGGATTTCTTATGATACTGCGTTTAATTATCATAAGGATTTTTCTCTGTGGAAGAATGCGTGCTTTTATCTGCAGTATTCCAAACAGAAGATAAAGTATCAGGTAAGGCTGGGTACGGCATAAGAAACAAGAGCTACCACATTAGCGGGTAGCTTTTTTATGTGATAGAAATCCGACAGGATTTTCTATCATACAAAAGCGAAATTTTATAAATGCTAAAAATAAAAAGGAGAGGAGACTACTATGCGTTATCCGGAATTTTTAAAATCAAACGGAACGATCGGGTATGTGGCCCCGTCGTTCGGCTGCGCGAACGAACCCTATTACAGTGCGTTCCAGAATGCGCTGGCCAAATTTAAGGAAATGGGGTATGGCGCGGACATCGGGCCGAATTGTCTTGTGGAAAAGGGGATCGGAATCAGCAATACTCCGCAGGAATGCGGAAAAGAGTTAAACGATGCTTATTGCAGCGATAAAAATGACGTGCTGATTTCCTGCGGCGGCGGCGAGCTGATGTGCGAGGTCATTCCGTATATGGATTTCGAGCGGTTGAAGAAGGCGAAGCCAAAGTGGTATATGGGATTTTCGGACAATACCAATTTCACGTTTCTTTCCGCCACGATCTGCGATACCGCAGCAATCTACGGGCCATGCGCCGCAGAATTCGGAATGGAACCCTGGCATGAAGCCATTGGCGACGCCTTTGAAGTGCTGTGCGGAAAACGGGAGCATGTACATGGTTATCCGCTGTGGGAAAGAGAATGGAAAAAAGATGAGGAGCATCCGCTGCTGCCTTACAATGTAACGGAGCCGGTCGTCATCCGCCGTTTTCCGGATGAGGATGTAAAAATGGAGGGCAGGCTGCTCGGCGGCTGCATGGATTGCCTGGTCAATCTGCTTGGAACGGAATTTGACCATGTAAAGGAGTTTAACGAGCGTTATGCGCAGGACGGAATCCTCTGGTTTTTGGAATCCTGCGACCTGAATATCATGTCGATCCGGCGCGCAATCTGGCAGATGCAGCATGCGGGATGGTTTTCCCATGTAAAAGGCTTTCTGATCGGGCGTCCGCTTTGTTTTGGAACGGAAATGTTTGGAATCGACCAGTACCGCGCCGTTACGGACATGCTTGGCGGATACGGAGTTCCGATCATTATGGATCTGGACATCGGACATTTGTCCCCGATGATGCCGATCGTCTGCGGCAGTACGGCGGAGGTTACGGTCAAGGGAAAAGAAATCGATATTCATTTCACATGGAAATAAAAATAGTCGGGAGCAGAAAAGAGGAGGAGATCAAATGAAAAAGATGCAGAGAAGAATGCTCGGCTGGGCGCTTGCGGCGCTGCTTCTGGTATCCGGAGCGTTTCCGGCAATGGCGGAAGACGGGGTACAGGAAAACGGGGACGACGTTGCCATTGATGCGGAGGATAAGCCGTTTCTGGCGCTGGGAGAAGACCTGACGGCGGAGCAGCAGCATACGGTTTTAGAGCTGATGGACATTGACGCGGGCGATTTAGATCAGTATAAGGTGGTTTATGTCAACAACAGCGAGGAGCATGAATATCTGGACGCCTATATCCCGTCTTCGGAGATCGGCACGCGTTCGCTTTCCTCGGTCGTGATCGCAGAAGGAAAGGAAGGGGACGGACTGAAAATTTCCACTTACAATATCAATTACTGTACGGTCGGAATGTACAAAAATGCGCTTGCAACGGCAGGAATTCAGGATGCCAATATCATAGTCGCCGCGCCGTTTCCGATTTCCGGAACCGCCGCGCTGGTCGGCACGTTTAAGGCATACAAGGAGATGACGGGCGAGCAGATCGACGAAGAAGTTGTGGACGCGGCGATGGACGAGCTGGTAACCACAGGAGAGTTAAAAGAAAGCGTAGGCGGCGATACCCAGAATCTGGAGGCTATGGTTGCGGAATTAAAGGAGCAGATCGCAAACGGAACGCTTAGTACGGAAGAAGAGATTCGCGACGCCATTGAAGAAGCGGCGGAAAAATACGATCTGCATTTTAGCCAAGAGGACATCGATAAGCTGCTTTCCCTGCTAAAAAAGCTGGAAAGTCTGGATTTGGACTGGGATGCCATTTCTTCTCAGGCAAAGGACTGGGCAAATGAATTCGGAGATATGATCCAGTCCGAAGGCTTCTGGCAGAAGGTCGGCGATTTCTTCAAAAAACTCTGGGACGCGATCGTATCGCTGTTTTCATAAAGCATCTTTAAGTAGGAGGAAATATGGAAGATAAAAGACAACTGATCGCGGACGGACGGGCGGTTCTGGGAATTGAATTCGGCTCCACCCGCATCAAAGCGGTGCTGATCGATGAAAGGCACGCGCCGATCGCTTCGGGCGCGCATGATTGGGAAAACCAGCTTGTGGACGGAATCTGGACATATTCCGATGCACAGATATGGGACGGCCTTCGGGACTGTTATCAAAAACTGTTAGCAGACGTAAAAGAAACCTATGGCGTTTCCATTACAAAACTTGCAGCGATCGGATTTTCCGGAATGATGCATGGCTACATAGCGCTGGATGAAAACAAAAACATGCTGGTGCCGTTTCGTACATGGCGAAACACCACGACGGGAGAGGCGGCGGAAAAGCTGACAAAACTTTTCTCCTTCCACATTCCGCAGCGGTGGAGCATTGCCCATCTGTATCAGGCGATTTTAAACGGAGAGGAGCATGTCGGACAGATCCGCTGCCTGACGACGTTGGCAGGTTATATCCAGTGGAAGCTGACCGGAGAAAATGTACTCGGCGTGGGAGAAGCCTCCGGCATGTTCCCGATCGACGCAAAAACAAAAACCTATCAGAAACGGATGATGGAGCAGTTTGAGGCTCTGGATGAGGTAAAAGCGTACCAATGGAAATTGGAAGAAATTCTTCCAAAGGTGCTGCCGGCAGGAGAACCGGCGGGGACGCTGACCGAGGAGGGCGCGAAGCTTCTGGATGCTTCCGGACAGCTTCAGGCAGGTATTTTGCTCGCGCCTCCGGAGGGGGATGCCGGTACGGGAATGGCGGCGACCAATTCCGTAGCGGTCCGTACCGGAAACGTATCGGCGGGGACGTCGGTATTTGCAATGGTCGTGCTGGAAGAACCGTTAAAAGCGGTTCATGAGGAGCTGGATCTGGTTGCAACGCCTTCCGGAGCGCCGGTGGCGATGGTTCACTGCAATAACTGCACATCGGATCTCAATGCGTGGGTTGGACTGTTTCGGGAATTTGCAAAAGAAGCGGGTTTGGACATCGATACGGACGCTTTGTTTACTCTGTTGTACAAAAAAGCGCTGGAAGGCGAAAAGGACGGCGGAGGCATGGTAGCCTTTAACTGTTTTTCCGGAGAACCGGTAATCGGTCTGGAAGAAGGACGGCCGATGTTTGTACGGAAGCCGGATGCCAGAATGTCGCTTTCGAATTTTATGAGGACGCATTTGTACGCCTCTCTTGCCGCATTGAAGATCGGCTGCGATATTTTATTAAAAGAAGAAAACGTTCGGGTAGATACCATATACGGACATGGCGGCCTGTTTAAAACCAAAGGAGTCGGTCAGGGGATTCTGGCGGCTGCGCTCAACGCGCCGGTGTCGGTCATGGAAACGGCGGGCGAGGGCGGTCCCTGGGGAATGGCGCTTTTAGCCTCCTATATGGTCAACAAAGAAGAGGGCGAGAGCTTGGAGCATTATCTTTCCGAGCGCGTGTTTGCAGGAATGACCGGAAGCATCATGCAGCCGGACGAAGAAGATGTCAAAGGCTTTGACCGTTATGTCAAACGCTATCGGGCGGCGCTTGCGGCGGAGAAGGCGGCAGGAAAAGCGCTGCCGCTGTGAATATAAAATAAACGGAGGGAATTTACATGTTAGCTGTAAAAAATTATCAATTTTGGTTCTGTACCGGATCGCAGGATCTATACGGGGAGGAATGCTTAGGTCACGTAGCGGAGCATTCGGCAAAGATCGTGGAGCAGTTAAACGTTTCCGGAATGCTTCCATATGAAATCGTATTAAAACCGACGATGATCACGAATGAGCGGATACGCAGAACGTTTCAGGAAGCGAATCTGGATGAAAACTGCGCGGGCGTCATTACTTGGATGCACACGTTTTCGCCGGCAAAATCATGGATCATAGGACTTCAGGAGTACCGGAAACCGCTGCTGCATCTGCATACGCAGTTTAACGAAGCGCTGCCGTATGACACGATCGACATGGATTTTATGAATGAGAACCAGTCCGCACATGGGGATCGGGAATACGGTCATATCGTAAGCCGCATGGGAATCGAGCGGAAGATCATTGTTGGACACTGGTCGGATGCAATCGTACAGAGCAGGATCGCTTCATGGATGCGCACAGCGGTCGGCGTAGTGGAAAGCAGCCATATCCGCGTCATGCGGGTTGCCGACAATATGCGCAATGTAGCGGTAACCGAAGGAGATAAGGTAGAAGCGCAGATCAAATTCGGATGGGAAGTGGACGCATATCCGGTCAATGAGATCGCGGAATCCGTAGAGTCCGTTTCCCAAGCCGATACCAATGCGCTGGTAGAAGAATATTACGACCGCTATGAGATTCTTCTGGAAGGAAGAGATCCGGAAGAATTCCGCCGCCATGTCGCGGTTCAGGCGCAGATTGAGCTTGGCTTTGAACGTTTTCTGGAGGAAAAAAATTATCAGGCGATCGTTACCCACTTTGGGGATCTGGGAGCATTAAAACAGCTTCCGGGACTTGCCATCCAGCGTCTGATGGAAAAAGGCTACGGCTTTGGCGCGGAAGGAGACTGGAAGGTTGCGGCGATGGTGCGCCTGATGAAAGTAATGACTGCGGGCATGAAGGATGCAAAAGGCGTTTCCATGCTGGAGGACTATACCTATCACTTTACCAAAGGAAAGGAAGGAATCCTGCAGGCGCATATGCTGGAGATCTGCCCGTCGATTGCGGACGGCGCGATCGCTATCCGCTGCCAGCCGCTGTCAATGGGAGACCGCGAGGATCCGGCAAGGCTGGTATTTACCGCAAAAGAAGGAAAGGGCATTGCCGTTTCCATGATCGATCTGGGAAACCGTTTCCGTCTGATCATCAACGATGTAGACTGCAAAAAGACGGAAAAACCAATGCCGAAGCTTCCGGTTGCGACAAACTTCTGGACGCCGCAGCCGGATCTGTATACCGGAGCCGAAGCATGGATTCTGGCGGGCGGCGCGCATCATACGGCGTTTACCTATGATCTGACGGCGGAGCAGATGGGCGACTGGGCAAATGCAATGGGAATCGAAGCCGTTTATATTGACAAAGACACCAAGATACGTGATTTTAAGAAAGATCTGATGCTGGGAAATCTGTTTTACGCATAAAAAACGGGGAGAAGCGGAATGTTAGAAGAATTAAAACAACAAGTATACGAAGCCAATATGGAATTGCCGCGCAGGGGACTGATTACCTATACATGGGGAAATGTCAGCGCGGTTGACCGAGCAGCAGGCTGTATGGTAATTAAACCCAGCGGCGTAGATTACGAGGAGCTTTCGCCGGAGGATATGGTCGTGGTAAATCTGGACGGAGAACAGGTGGAGGGACGGTACCGGCCGTCCTCCGACACCGCCACCCATCTGGAGCTGTATCGGGCGTATGATAAGATCGGCGGGATCGTACATACCCATTCGCCGGAAGCCGTTGCGTGGGCGCAGGCGGGAAGGGATATTCCCCTGTACGGAACGACTCACGCCGACTATTTTCTGGGAGAAATCCCATGTGCCAGAAATCTGACGCCGCAGGAGATTCAGGATGCCTATGAAAAAAATACCGGAGCTGTAATCATCGAGACATTCCGAACACGCGGCATCAATCCAATGTATACGCCGGCGGTGCTTTGTAAAAATCATGGTCCGTTTGCATGGGGGAAGGATGCCGCGGAGGCGGTACACAATGCGGTGGTGCTGGAAGAAGTGGCAAAGATGGCGCGCCTTACGGAAGCCATCGCTCCGAATGTAAAACCGGCGCCGGATTCCATTAAAGAGAAGCATTTTTACCGGAAGCATGGAGAAAACGCATATTACGGACAGGAGGTAAAATAAGATATTATTGATACAAAGAATGAAAATTGAGGTTAGATAATGTTTACATATATTTGGGAACAATGGAAAAGGAAAAAACCCATCGTAGCTTTAATTATTTTAGGCTTTGTAGTCGGAAATCTGTTTCTGTCTGTGGGAACCAGTTTTTCAGTAGATAATTATAATTATATCATGGATAGAAATTCGGGAAATCCGGACGAACAGTTGATGGTGGATTTCGAATGCGAAGAAGGCATCTCCTTTGAAAAAGCGAAAAAAATAATCGATAAGGCGGCGGAATACGGAGAAATCCAGATTATTAGTTTAGATGCGATTCAGGACGGACAAATAAGATACCAGCCGGTAGCTGTCAATACAAAAAACGCTCGTGGATGGCATATTCCCTTGATAGAAGGACGCTATCTTAAGAATGCTAAGGATGAGATTGTAGTAGGAAAGAATATTGCAGAACAACGGAAACTCTCGGTGGGCGATTCGTTTTTTGTATTGGACAAAGTCTATCGGATCGTAGGCATTGCCGGAAGAGAGGGAAAATCTACCGTTTGGGACACAACGGTTTATCTGGAAGCGGATGCGTATTTTAGTTCCATGCAGAAAACTTTAAAGATGCCGGATGCCGGAGGCTTTCTTTTTACTATATTAAAAAACGGAAAAGAGGAATTTCAGCATGATTTTTCTTCCATAGAGAAATTTTGTAAAAAAGAGGGGATTACGATAACCTATCATACGTTGGCGGAGGAGGACGATAGTTCTTTCAGCAATTCGGTAACTCTTACGGTAATCAGTACGGCGATCATTTTTCTGGTTGCTATTTTAAATGTTGTAAACCTGATGACCTATTGGATGCTGGAGAGGAAACGTGATTTTGCAATCATGAAAGCTATGGGATGCACCAATCGGTATCTGCTGAAATGGACGGCAGCGGAAATGGCGGCAATGGCGTTTCTGGGCGCGGCGATTGCCTTATTCCTTCAACTGATCGCGGACAGGCTTTTGGATGTTGTATTAAAAGAATCTCAATATTATGCAGGAGTGTATGGGATCAATGTGATCCTGTCTATTGCTGTTTCGGGTATCTGCGGACTATTGACGGCGTTGTTTATAGCAGGAAAAACGCTAAGATTTGATCCTCAGGAAATAATAACCAGAAGTTAAAGATAAGGAGTTTTTATGATCGGTTTGGTTTTACAATCGCTAAAAATCCAAAGAAAAAAATTTGTATTCATTATCGTTCAGTTTACGGTGGCGTTTGCAGCTATTTTGATCAGCTTTAGTTTTATGAATTCCATGCGCGCTTATCGGGAACGGGCGCAGAAGATCCTTCCGCTGACAACTTATCATTTGTGTACGGATGCGGAATCGAATACGGAATCGAATGCGGAATGTGCGAAAATTTTTAAACAGATGGAAAACGAGGGAATTTCCGCGGGGATTTTTTCGCAGATGAACCTTTCTTATGGAGATGGAAGCGAAGTAGATAGGGTTCTCATGGCAAATCGCACCTATCTGTTATATTTGAAAGATAATTCGGAATTTGAAAAGATTGATGAGCTGATCCGTTATTCAGATGAGGAACACGAAATTCCCATTATTGCAGGAAGCGGTTATGCGGATTATTTTGAACCGGACGGAGTGTATGAATTTGAGTATATCAATGATAATTTCGAGTGTGAGAATATAAAGGTTAAAGTTGTTGAGATCGCAAAGAAAGACAGCAGGCTTTTTAGGGGAAATCATACCTGCCTTACCGATACCGTAGAACCGGATGGCAGATATATTCTTTTTCCGGAATTTACCGACTTTCGTCCGGATGCGTATGATTATAATCTGGTAACGGATTCCAAAGAGAACTGCTTGGCGATCATGGATTTTTTTCAGAAAAACGGAGTGGAATTACAGGCAAAGCAACTAAAGGAAGAAGTAAAGGAAAATCTGCAGACAAAGCTTCCGGTTGTAGTGGCCACCTTGATCTTTGCCATTATCATTATTACGCTTTCGATTTTAGGGTGCATTGGAACGTTTTTATCCAGCATCTTAAATAGAAAAAAAGAGTTTGGAATTTATTATTCATTAGGGATCACAAAAAAGAAACTCCGGCATATGGTTCTGCTGGAGGGTTTATGTATTTTTTCAATCAGTATGCTGATCGCGTTATTGATTGCCGATGGATTGGTAATTTCTTTGCTGTCACAGGAGGGCGCATATATCAGCATACTCGATGTATTTACGACTGCGGGATTGATGCTGGTATGCGGGGGATTATGTGAAATCCTTCCGCTGAGATCTATGAACCAAATGGAACCGGTAGAATTAGTAAATGGAACAGGAAAATAAAAAAATGATGATAAAACTGGAAAATATTAAAAAAACATATGGGAAAAACGAGAATCTCCAGACGGTGCTTTCCGATGTCTCTTTGGAGATTGAAAAAGGAAGCATGGTTTCCGTTATGGGACCGTCCGGCTCAGGAAAAACATCGCTGCTGAATATTATCGGAATGCTGGACAATCAGTATGAGGGAACATATCTGTTGGACGGGAAAGAGGTACTGTCCGAATCGGACGAGGGAAAATCTGTTCTCAGGAATGAAAAGATAGGCTTTATCT
>CANQCX010000032.1 GCA_947591115.1 uncultured Lachnospiraceae bacterium
TTTGACAAATTCGTTTTTTCCTCCGGAATTGACATATGCATCATATCCATGTCCGGAATCGGTATAAGTAAATTTCCGCTTTTCGGAAGCCGTAATCTTCTTTCCCCGTTCTGACATATTGTTCAGATCCCATATCGAAGCCGACTGTGATACCGTATTATTTTCTTCATCTACCAGCGACACTCCATTTCCCCATGCACATGTTTTTGCGCATTGCTGAAAGGTAAAATCCATATCAATATTAAGAAGTTGGATTACGGATACTTTATAAGTAACAACAAGCAGGATTTCTGATGTCTGCCCATATGGCATCAAAGTTGTTCCGTTAAAATTCAGGCCTCCCATTCCATTGACAACACGACAGTTTTTTAAAAAACGATCCGGATCATCATCTACAGAAGCTTTTAGATTCTTTTTCATAAATCCTTTTGCCATAACTGATGCAAGCAGACTTTTTCCTTCTTCTCCCAGTTCTTCACCAGCCAATTTTCCCATTCCAATAATGAAGCCTTTCGGATCACTGGCTAACGCATCGGCATATCCGTCTGCGATCGTTCCCAGATTGCTCGCAGAATCCCATGCATGATCAAAATTTACCGTCAGGGAATCCATATCCGTACTTTCCTGCAGTTTTCCCATACTGTCCATAAATCCGCCAAGACCTTTTATTGTGTTTTCCGCCATTTCCCTTGATTCCGCAGTATCGTTGTGCAAATCAGACTGATAACGATCCACATCCAATTTGTAATACAGATAACAATACTGTGACATTTCTTTTGCCGCTGCATTTAATGCAACGCTTATTTTAGACTGGATATAGCAGATATCCAGCAGGGTAAGCAGGGTAAATATTGCAAATACATATGCGGTCAGCGAAATAGTCGCCTCTACAATAATTGCTCCTCTTTCTTCTTTTCGTATCTCCACAGCTCATTTCCTCTTTTTTGTATTCCGATTCTAATATCCACGCACCGTACGGATCTGATAAGTACACCAGTCGCCTTTTTTGTCAGATTCATCCACATAATCACTAAAAATTGGCAGCGAAATCATAATCGGATTTACGCGAAGCGTTGCTTCCAGCTGAAAATAAGTTTTCGCATTGGACAGACTGTAATTATCCTTTCCGGTAATCACGCGCATATTCTGCTGGATCAGATCCGCCATGCGTTTACACATATCCTCTGATTTTCCGCTTTGCATTCCAAGACAGATAAAAAGAGTCAGATAATCACTGTAAAAAATACCGCTGTCATTATTCGTAAAACTTGAAAGTTCCGTAAGTTTGTTTACTACTACAGAAAATCCGCCTTTTCCATCTTCTTCCTGAAGGCTGTACTGCCAGTCGTCTGCTGTTTTATAGATTTCCACCGGAAATCCGGCTTCCAGACGGTTCAGATCCCGAACCGTTTCCAGCGCGGTCAAAAGTGCCAGAAGCACGATCTTAATTACCGGAACCGGAATGATTCCCGACGTTGCCGCAGACAGTGCAGTCGAAGCCGCATCAATTGCCTTCCCAGTCGTTGTATTAATACCCCAGAACCTCTGGAAAGCGGAAATATAATTCAATGCATAGCGGACTGCAAAAATATCCTTATAGGCCTCCTGTACGTTTTCTTTATTGGATTTGCCATAAAGAATATATTCCAATTCACATCCATAAGCCGCATTCCCCGATGGAGAAATCATCTTGTTCGTCAGGCTTTTATTATAAGCATCTTTGAAATCCGTACTCATCCATGTAGATTCTGTATCTGCATTTCCGTTTCGTTCTGTATAAAGTCCTGCATAATTACTCTGATTTAAGTCCTTTATTTTATCAACCGAACCGTCGTTTTCCTTATAATATTTCTTCAAAAGCTGATAACGGCCTTCGTTCTCATAGGTTGCATAGCTGAACATCTCCCTCATATAAATGCTTAAATAAAGATTATCGCGGATGCTTGCAAGATTTCCGTCCGCCAGACGGGTAACAAGATCCACAATTCCTCCGATGCCGTCTCCAAGAGAAAATGGGTCGCCTCCTGCGGAAACTGCCTGTTCGATCTCAGATGCTGTCTTTCCGTAAGCATTAACTACTGCGCTGCTTTTTTCATAACGTCCGGTCAATGCATTTTCTTCTGCGTTTTTTGCCTTATCCTCCGCGCCTTTTTTCTGGCTTTTTCCGCCTTTGACATCATCGTCGTTTGCATTTTTAAATTTTTGATGCATATATTGATATAATTGCGGAATACATACTCTTCCTGTCTCAGGATTTAATTCCGCAGAATAATTTTCTTCCGTATGCAGGGTAACAACAGGAGTCTTCTCAGAAGCATCCGGATAAAACAGCGTATCAAACGTACTGTCCGCATAGCTGCTGATTCCCGAATTATCTGTAGGAATATCATTGACAGAAACTGCAGAACCCGCTTTATTCTTAAAAGTATTGAAATTTTTTATATCCGTCAGTTTCTTTCCGTTCCATTTCATCGAATCAATCACATCAATGATTTCCTGAAACTGCGAACGGATATTTCCCAGACGCGTCTGCATTTCCTGTACTGATTCGCTGTTAATTTCTGCGTATGCTTCTTCATCAATTTTCTGAATTTCCGCCCTGTCTTCCTCCCCCATACTAGTATCCGTATCATTCGCCGTATTCTTCCATACAGCGTATTTGTTATGATATTCAGAAGCCAGCGTACTTAATTTGGAAAGGGACGGAACGCCCCATTTTCCATTGATTGCATGATCCAGAATATCTACGTTGTCTTTTAGTTCTTTTTTAATTCCTGATAATGTCTCCGCAATTTCCGCCAGCTGTGCATCAATCGTATTTCCATTCGATAACCGCAGCGTAGAAGAAGAAATATTATTGATGTTATTGGCGGAAATTGTTTCCAGACGGTTTACCATCGTCAAATACGAATCGCCCGTAACGGAAACGCCCGACGTTAAATATTTACGCTGATAATTTTCTATGGTTGTTTTATATTCTGAATAATCCGCATCATATCCGTCCGGTACGCCGTCTTCTCTTTCCGCTTCATTCATGGCATTCATTTTTGAATAAGTTTTCAGCATTTTCTCTCCGGCTTTTTTCAGTTCTTTGATATCACTGCTTCCGGAAGACGGGTTGATTGCCTGATTCAGCTTTACCCAATACTGAATATCATTCGTATCACTTCCATAGGAAATCGCCCCGCCGTCTGTTACAACTTCATCTTTTGCCTTTTCAAATTCTTCAATGGCATCTTCTGCATCTTCCAGAATATCCGCCAACTTGCTGCTGCTGACGGAAGAATAATCATAATCGTCCTCATAGGCATCCAACGCGATTACCGGCCGGTAAAATACGCTGAGTCCCTGCGTATTGTAAAGATTACTAATCATCAGGCGGTAAATTTCCTGATACATCTTACGGGCATTTTCCAATGATTGGATATTTCCCTGCATCTGCTCGTTTGTGATTCCCTTTGACGTATATTCATCATACAAATACCGGTATGAATCATAAGCTTTTTCCAGAAGTTCCCCTTCTTTTTCAAAATAATCTTCTTTTGCATCGACAAGCGGTTTGTTTTCGTCGCTTTCTTTTAAATCTCTCAGTCCATGATCACTGGTAAGGCGCTCGATCAGTTCTTCTGTGACGGTAATCGGCGCGCGGTATTTCATAAATTCTACGACCTGACGTTTCAACATGGTTGAATTTGCCAGATTGGCATTCTCTACTGCCGAAATCTTGACATCTTCCTCCTGCTTGACCGGCAGCAAATCATAGATCGTATCATTGCCTAGAAGCTGCGACCATTGATCGCTGACCAGAATAATTTCCTCATCCGACAATCCCTGCGAGGAAAGCGTGCGGAGAAAAAATTTCGATGATATCTGATAAAATTCGTCGATATTCTGGCAGGACACTACCATGCCATACCATTCATTTAAATCTCTGTCATAATTTGTCATCAGCGTATTCAATGCCAGATCGCTTGACGAATACGCCATAGATTTTGATAGCTTTACCCGTCCATAATCCACAAAAATACTGGTAACAAGCATACATGGCACCAATATAATTACTAGGAATACGGAAACCGCGCCCCTTGTATTCTGTATCATACTGCTTCCTCCTGCCGCTTTTTCATTCTTTTTAATTTCGGAACCATTCCTTTGCTTTTTCAACCGCCTGCTGGATGCGCTCCATAGCTCCGGTTCGTTCCATATAATCCTCTACCATATCCACATTCCGGATAAATTCCGGCGCATTCGTAACCGGCATGTCCGAATGTGCATTACAGGACATGGAAATTAATTCCGACGTTCCTAACAGCTGCACCGGAATGACGACTTTATATGACACATCTACGGAAAAAGTCGAATAGATAAACGCATTATGAAATTCCGGTGTGCTGATAACTACCGACGTGGGTTTCATATTAGAAAACAATCCCGAATCCAGAGATCGGATCTCCTGATTCAGTTTTGTCTGAATATCCGCTTCAATTTCGTCCATCCCACCGACCATAAAACGGTACGGACGGATCTTGTCTGTATTGTATGCTGGGATTTTTCCCTGCTGCATATCATAAAGGAACGGGTCGGCGCAGTATGCCGCCCCCTCAATGGTCAGCCGTTCGACAATGGATTCGATCCGGCATTTCTGCAAGTATGCGTTTCCCGCATACATCATAAAAATAATGATCAGAAACATGGTTGGAAAAACGATGGATGCTTCCACAACAAGCATTCCGTCTTCTCTTTTCAGTTGTTTTGTCATGTCTGCATCCATCCTTTTCATCCTACTTAAATCAGTGCAATTATTTTATTTTGGGGCATTATTTGGATCTATTACCTTATCTGCATTGCCCTGTATGGCTTCAAATAAGTGTTCAATTACACCTGCTGCCTGTTTTCTAAATACCAGCGCAAGCGCCACCGCAATCCCAATCAGTACCACGATGGAAACCACATTAACGTCACCCTCCTCGTCGGTAAACCATGCCCAGAGGGTATTTTTTACCCTTAAATACGTCCTGTCAAACACATTCATATCATTTTTCTCCTTTCTTTTGTGTCCTTTTTTATTGTGCTTTTATAAAAACAATGGTTATACGCCCAGATTTGTAAAAATCGGAACGATTACCATTATTAATATCCCTACAAACATCATCATCAGCGGGATCATCAGCTTGCTTGCCGCCTTCTCGCCCTGCCGGCGGACATTCTGCTTCTTTAAGTTCCAGACTTCGCTGCTCTGTGCCCGAAGCATAACGGTCAGCTCGCTGTTTCCTTTTTCAATTCCCTGAATAATGGTAGATGCAAATTTCTTAATCTCCGGAAGAATGCAGCGGTTTCCAAAACGGAAAATAGCTTCCGTTTCCGAAATGCCGTTATTCATTTCCTCAACCACTTTCTGCATTTCAAGATAAATGGTGCTTTCTCCGGTATACGCCACTTTCTCCCACGCCTCTTTCATAATCATTCCGGCATTGGTCAAAAGTGCAAGCTTGGATACGACATTGGAAAAATCACGCATCATTTCCT
Organism: uncultured Lachnospiraceae bacterium; assembly: GCA_947591115.1. Taxonomy (GTDB): domain Bacteria; phylum Bacillota; class Clostridia; order Lachnospirales; family Lachnospiraceae; genus Roseburia. The sequence continues at coordinate 5,527 of CANQCX010000032.1, forward strand.
CCGAACGAGCCAGAATTTTCTGGCTGGTCGCTGTCCCATAATAGTAATAAGCTGTTCCGGCAAACAGCAGAAAAACAAATGTCATTGCCACAGTATCTGCAATGCCATACAAGGCAAACGCCAATACTGCAAGCGTAAACGCCATCGTAATCTTTTGTGCATAAATTACGCGCAGATAATAGTCTGCATATTTTTCTCCGTAAAGCACGCTGATCTCTTTACGCAGCTTCCGGTCATTTTTCGACTTGTACTGGTAATGCAGCAGATTGACCGCCGCATATCCGACAAAATAAATTTCTTTCAGCGGATACTCCTTTTCTTCCAGTACATCAAACAATCCGGCGTCCTTTTTCCCGATCAGAAACAAAAGGATCCAGATCACAAGCAGTACGGCTCCAATTGCAAACAAAACATAGTCCAATATTGAAAACATCTTATTTTTCTCCTAAACCTTGATCTCCAGAATTTTTCTTCCGACAAAATAAGAAGCAGCAAACAAAACAATGGCAATCGTCGTTGAAGCAATTCCGGTCGGCGTTACAAAATTTTCCGCGAAATCCGGTCCCATCATCTTAATCACACCAATCAAAGCAATCGGCATGACGATCATGATATTTTGTTCGGTCTTATTGGATGTTACAATGGTTTCGATTTCTTCATTGATTTCCATTTTATCGTTTAAGATCGTATAAGTCGTCCGTATGGTATCTTTAATGTTTCCGCCTTTCCGGTAACAGATCTGAAACACATTGGCAAAGCTGACAATGTCTTCGTTTCCGCTTCTTAGTCCGAAATCTTCCAGAATATCTTCAATATCAATGTTATTTGCCATACCGGAAAGAATAATTTCCAGTTCCTTGACAATATAGGCATCTTCTTCATACTGGATCTTTAAATCCTCATATGCACTCCGGAAAGAATCCATGACGTTTTTTCCGGCACCGAGCGAAGTACTGAGTGCCTCTAACATATCCCGAAACTGCGTGTTCAGCTTAGATTTCTGTTTTTTAATGATCTGTTCCGTCCGGATTGGAAGAAACAGCTTTCCGGCAATCAGACCGACAATCGTCGAAATCGTAATATTCAGGACGTAGGTAAGCATCGTCGGCTGTCCGTATTCGTCTTTTCCGATTCCCCCGTAAAACAAATATCCGACCGCTGCTCCAACCGCAAATGCAAGCAGAAAATACAGAATTTTTTCCCACAGACTCATATAATAAACCTTGTAATTATAGGTCTGCATATTTGTTGCAGACTGATAATACTGCGGTTCCAGTATCGTTTTTTCTTTTTTCTTAAAAATTCCCATTTTCCTCTCCTAGATCTCTGTCCATATTCCCGACAGTTTCAGTTTAAAATCATGCACCATCTTATTCTTTGTGCGCACCAGCTTTCCGGACACCTTTTCGAGCGTACTGTTTTCATCCTCTTCAAAAACATACAGCGGATTCAACAGGATCTGCCCGTTTTCATACCCTGCCACTTCCGTAATTTCCATAGTCTTTCTGGTCTTATCGCGAAGACGGGACAAATGGATGATAATATCAATGGCCGAAGCAATCTGCTGCCGGATTGCTTCTAACGGCATTCCGGACGTTCCCTGCAGCACCATTGTTTCCAGACGGCTCAGCATATCGTGAGGCGAATTTGCATGACCGGTAGACAGCGAACCGTCATGTCCGGTATTCATCGCCTGAAGCATATCCAGCGCTTCGCCGCCCCGGACCTCTCCTACGACAATGCGCTCCGGACGCATTCTAAGCGAAGACTTGATCAGATCGCGGATCGTAATTTCTCCTGCACCGGAAGCGTTTGCATTACGTGTTTCCAGACTGACCAGATTATCCAGTCCGACAATCTGCAGTTCCGCCGAATCCTCTATGGTAATGATCCGTTCGTCTTTCGGAATATAATTGGATAGCGCATTCAGAAAGGTCGTCTTTCCGGAACCGGTTCCCCCGCAGATAAAAATGTTGTATTTTGCCCTTACCAAAAGCTCGAGTTTATCCGCAATATCCTGTGTCAAAGAACCATACTCAATCAGTTTTTCGATTGTCATCGGCTCTTTTGAAAATTTACGGATCGTAATGGTGGGGCCGCACAATGCAATCGGCGGAAGCACTACATTAACACGCGAACCGTTCGGAAGCCTCGTATCGCAGATTGGATTTGCCTGATTGACTTCTCTTCCTGCCATTCCGACAATCCTCTGAATGATGTCCTCCAGACGTTTCTGATCCTCAAACTGCTTGTCCAGACGGGAAAGCCTCCCGTTTTTCTCAATAAAAATATTTTGCGGTCCGTTGATCATGACTTCTGTAATGGTTTCATCGCTGATAATCGAATCCAAAAGGCCGAAGCCGCGGATGGAGCTGTAAACCTGCTGGACAATGGAAATCCTTTGTTCAATGGAGCAATACTGCCCGCTCAGTTTCTGCGCCGTAATTTCTTCAACGCGTTCTTCCAGCTCCTCATCGCTCAGAGAGCTTAACGGAAGATTTTCACCCACATATGCTTTTATTTCCGCCACGATCTCCTGTTCTTTTTCAAATTGCATAAACATCCTCCATTAAATCAGTTGTTCAAATATCGTCATGCCTGACAACTGCTTCAATAACTGTTCAACCGTAGCGTGTTCATATCTTGGCGCTCCCCCAAGTGTTTTGATATCCAGCGCTTCCAAAACGCGCCCTGTTTTATTGCTAAACTTATTGTAGATAAGCGCCATCCGGTTCATTACGGAAATATCCATATTTTCTTCCAGCATTTGTATTGCCCCGTATGCCCGAAAAATTTTTAAATTTGAAATCACTGAACCGTCTCCAACCATGACGATTTTATGCATCTTTTCAAGGAAATGCATAAAATTGCCGTTTAATTCAAAGTCCAAATCCATTACTATATAGTCATATTTTCCGGACAAGGTCAGATTCTGGATTAGCATATCAATTTCTTCATAGCCCATTTCCATGAAATCCAATACGACCTTCGGCTGTGAAAAGAAATAAACTCCGCTCGCATCCTGTTTCACACAGCTTTCCAATTTGATCATCACATTTGATTTTTTGCTTTTTAAAGCATAAATAATATCGCTCATATCAAACTGTCCGTCTGCGCAAAAAAAGACGTCGGATGAGCCGTAAGTTTCCAGATTCAGATACAATACCCGTTTTCCCTGCTTGGCACATGCTACCGAATAAGCGGCAGCAAGCGTAGAAGTTCCTACGCCGCCACATGGCGAGGTAAATGCTATCAGACTGCATGTTTCTTCTGCCGATTTCAATCCTGAAATATTGGTTGCCATTTCTGAATAAATGCCCAGAATCTGCTTATATATCAAATCTACTTTTTGAAATTTGCAGATTGCCTTCTGATTTTTGACAGAATCTATTTCATGATTTTCTACAAAATAGGCAAATCCGCATTTGCCCGAAAGTTTTTCTACTTCTATATCAAATTGTTCCGATGCAATAAAAACGTCAATTTTGCTTTTACTCAACTGAGATAATGCCGTATCCTTGTCCGTAAATGAATAAACGACTAATTTGTCTGCATATTTTGCATTAAAGACGCTCGCTATCCGATCCAGATAGGCGCTGTCCTTATCCAGTATGGCCACACGTATCTTCATAACAACACCTCGACTTCCCCATTCGACATTTTTCATTCTTTCTTATTCTACTCCAATATTTTCTTTTAGTCAATTTATTATTTACTATTTGTAAAGTACTATACAAAAAAATTTCTTACAATTTCTTATATATCCATATACTATCGCCTGTTTTTTCCTAAAATTGCCAGTCTAATGGATATATCATAAATTCTATGTATTATCTTCACAAAGGAGTGTTGTCATGACTGATTTTTCCATCAATCCTGCTGCGATTGGCGCGCGCGTGCGCAAACTGCGAAAAAAGCAGGGAAAAACACAGGCTTATTACGCCGATCTTCTCTATATCTCCCCTTCCTACCTTGCCTTGATCGAATCCGGAAAGCGAATACCAACGCTGGAGGTTCTGGCGCAGATTGCAAAAGTCGGAGATGTTACGCTTGACTATCTGGTGTTTGGCGATAAAACCCATTTAGATGAAGAGCAGGAAACGTTTAACCGGCTTCGCAGCTCATATCCCAAAGCGAAGCTGAAAAACGCCTTAAAACTCGCCGAATATTTTCTTAACCTAGATACTCCATGAAAGTCATAACAGATACCCGTTAAAAAAACACAGTCCATGCAGCATACATGGACTGTGCCCTTTTAGCCGGACAGACCGTCATTGGAACCATCCGTATGAAATTCCACCTTTAAATTTGCAAAATGCAGCAAAACCCTGCTTCCGGAGGTATCATAGATTTTCACATCAAACAAAAGTCCGCTGCAGTTCAAAACCGGCTGCATGTTTTCGTACCAGTCAAACAGATTGGCGCCAAGCCTTTTGGCATACGGCTCGATCCCCTGCTCCGTCATGCCGGCAGGAAGCGTCAGGGTAACCGGAAGCAGCACCCTCGGCTGAAAACGCCCCTGACTGAGTCCATAATAATAGGAAACGCTCACTCCTGCAACGACGTTCGCTCCGTCCAACTGCAGGGTACGAAGGACGGCTGCCGCAGCCTGCTCCATATCGCTTACGGTCAGCGTTCCTCCTTCTATCCGCAGCGCCGCCACCGGATATTCCTCCGTATACTCGCCGGAAACATAAAGCGGCGGCAGCGAGACCTCCTGCGTCCGGTAAAGAAATTCTTCCCGAACCGGACACGCCGTTTCCTGCGGTTTGTCCTGACGCACCAAAAGATTCTGGTTCCGCACGATATGTACGTCCGGCTTTGCCTTTGCGCACGAAAAAATCGGAAGTCCTTCCATCAAAAACTCAAATTCCAGTTTCCCATCTCCCGAATTTTCTCCTGCGGCATGGATGCCGACGGCTTTCATCGTCGGCTCCGGCAGTCCAAACGCCTCCAAAAAACGCTTTCCTTCTTCGGAAGAGGTCACTTGAAACCGTATGCCATCCGCTTCCCAAATACCCTCCGAAGTGCAGGAATACACCAATTCTTCATTCACTGCCCTGCGCAGCGGTCTCCGGTTCGGGGCGGCAAGCCATTCCGGCCACGCCTGCGCTATGCGTTCCCCAAGCGACACCATGCTTTCATACGCTTTCTGATATTCCTCCCCATTTCCTTTTTCCAGCGTGGCAAACAGCTCCTCCCGATACAGGCTGTGCTCCGCCAGAAGATCAAACAGATCCTGCCGAGGCGCATGGAAAGCCACCGGCTCCCACTCGGAAAAAGAAACGGAAATCCAAAAGGTATCCTGCTCCCGATAACGGCATTGTCCCAAAAGGCGGTACTGCCATCCCATCCTGCCGTCTGCGGTTTGCTCAAAAGCCTGAAGCCGGCAGGTATGCGCGTTCAGCGACGGAGCAGACGGACATGATTTCAGCGGATTCGGAAGCTGCACCTGCGACTCCAAAAATCGGCTATCCCCCGCGGTTTCCGCAGCAAGGCGGAGCGGCTCCGCCAGCCGCAGCCAGCGGGAGCTTTCATATCCGTTGTCCTCCTCAATGTCGTATTCCAGCTCCGAAAACGTCAGATCCAATGCAAACGGAATGCTTTTTCCGGAAAAGCGGCGGTTGAAAAAGAATACGATCTCATCCGATTCCGTATCGGCTTTTCCTACGGTAATTGCAACATCCGGCATATCGCTCTGTGCCGATGCGCTCAGACGGCATCTGTTTTTTGCGGAAAAAGACAGCCTGCAGCATGCGGCGACATCCGCATGATACCCCTCTGTCAGCGAGCGGCTCAGGCGATCCTGTACCTGCTGCTTTAATGTTATTTTGGCGGAAGGCGCTCCCTTGCGCAGCGGCATGATCTGCTCTGCGATGGCCGCCGCCAGCAGTTCTTTTACATGAATCAGCCGATTTACCGGTTCAAACCCGCAAATCCCGACTGCCTTCTGCACCTGCTCCGGAAGCAGCAGCCTCTCCATATCCGAAAGAAAATCGTCCGCCCATATTTCCATATCAATATCCGGCATCTGTATGGCGTGCGGTTCTTCGTCCCACACCAGCTCCGACAGACCGCATACGTTTGCCGTACGGCTCAAAAATCCATGATACAATGGGCAGAGCGCATAATATTCCGGCGCCTGCAGCTGCTCTTTGTTCCAATCCGGATAGCGGTAGAGCGACACCTCCGGCAGCTGCATATAACGTCCCTGACCGCAGGAGATCCCGTAAATCCACCCGTTTTGCTCCGCTGTCTGCGCCAAAAGCAGCTCCGGAAATACACGCTGCAGCTCCCTGCAAAACGGAAGCAGACTGACTTCGCCGCCTTCTTCTTTGCCGTTTTCCTTTGCGCTGTTTTTTTGTGGAAAATACGGCGCGATTACCGAAACGGTGCCTGCCGCCTCCGGAGCTGCCGCCAGCTCCGCCATACGCCGGATGGCAACTACGGTTTTCAGTTCAAAGATCCGCTCCGAATAAACCGGATATTGCTCTTTGTCCAGCGGAAAGTCCAAAACAAGCGTTTTTCCGCAGGCGTCCTCCGGTTTTACAAACGCCCGAAGCTGTTCCAGATAGGTTTTTCCTGCCGTTTCGATCTGGGATAGCGCAAAACTCTGCGCATTGACAGGCGACGTAACCGTTACCTCTATATCGGCGCACATAAGCTGTAAAAACGCCTGTCGGCGATACGCCTTTGCTTCTTCGGAGAATTCGCTTTGGTTTTCCTGCAAAGACAGCCGCAGCAGCGGCTGTTCCGGCTGTCCGGTAACCGCATAGGTAACCGTTATGTCTGGCAGACTGCCGATGCCGATTAAAACGTCATTATAATAAGGAATCATCTCGCTTTCCGCCGCTTCTACGGAATTTCCCAGTACATCGCGCAGCTCCAGCACGATTTTTCCTTTCTGCCCGACGGCAAGATACGGATTTTCCTCTTCCGGCGTCTGTCCGGCGGCATAGCGGTAAACCGGAACTACCGGACAATAACGCCACGTTGTGTCATCTCCTGCCGGAACGATCGGAGCGGAGGTCGGACTTTCCCCGATGGTACCGTCCTCCGTCTTTTTGATATGATAGCCGACAATCTGGTACATGCTTTGCAGCAGCGTCCCGCCTTCCTCCGGAACCGCTTCCATCTCGGAAACAAAGCCAACGCATCCCGCCGGAAAACGCGGCTGCATCACTTTCTGTTCAGGAGTGTCCGTAACCAGCGTAATGCTCGTTTTCCCTCCTGTATATGCGCTGATACAGGCATTGACGCAGGTATACAGAGCTTCAAACTGCGCGCCCTCTACAAACAATCCCAGAAGACCTCTGCCGTTTTCGTCAAAAATATCCTCCGGAAGCGTGCGCCCTTCTTTGGTCATTAACCGCAGATAATATCCGCCGCCCCCTACGGTGCTGCATTCCCACAGCAATCTTAAAAATTCCGCCGTATCTTCTGGTTTTGCCAGAAATTGTGATTCTGCCGCCTGCCTCCCCTGCACAGGGTACATGCGCGTTTCTTTGGACAGATTGGTTTTTGCCAGAAAACAGCCGTCCCATGCCGATTCCTGAAAATTTTCTCCTCCTTTTGCGGTTTTCGAAGTCTGGTAGAAAATCCGTATTTTCACATTTTCTAACGCAATCAGCGTATGGAGGAGCCGTCTTTTTGACGCATCCGCCCCATAAACCGCAAACATGCCGTCCACGCCGCTTTTCCCGATTTCCAGAGAAAGAAAACAGCCGAAAACCGCTTCTGTTTCCCTGCCGTTTTCGTCCAGCAGCTTCGGCGCCGTCTTTTGGGTATGCAGCACAGCCGCCGCCTCCTCCGGAATCCAATGCAGCAGCGTCAAAGCGCCATCGCTGCCAAACAGCGGGGAGGAGCCGGAGAGTGAAAAATACCGGTCGCACGCTTCAAAATCCTCCATTTGGACAAATTCATGCGGCATTTTGGTAAATTTCCCATCCGGAAGCCGTTTTCGGATTTCTTCCGCCTTTAGAACAGTCTGCACTTCATGGGTATCGATCCATGCGCAGTCCGGCTCGCCGCAGGTTACCGTAAGCACCGGATCCGTCTGCAATTCTCCCAAAGGGAACATCTGCTGCAGTGCCTGATACAGCGGAACCAGCTCCGGTTCGGCTGTTTTGCCTCCGCCATCGGGAGCCGGCACTCTCTGTCCCTGAAGCAGAAAACGGGACAGCATTGCGCCGATGTCCTGCGCTTCCGCCAAAAGCCGCGCTTTCATATAGGCTTTCGGAATCTGTTCTGCAGCCGAAACCCGCAAGGTCTGTCCCGCTTCTAACGCTTCCCGATTCAGCGCCGCCGCCAGTTCCGCCATCGTACAAGGAACGCTTCCCGCCAGTTGGGAAACCGTAACGGTTTCCTGCTCCGGAAACGGACAGACTGCGTTTTTCAGGACAAGTCCTGCAT
>CANQCX010000033.1 GCA_947591115.1 uncultured Lachnospiraceae bacterium
ACAAAGGAGAATCAAATGATAGAAATTGTTATATGCGATCCAGATACGGCTTTTGCCAAAAATCTCTCTGAAAGAATACGACAGGAATTCAAACAATACCATATAAACGTGCAGATCACGATACGAGCAGACAGCATATCCCTGCTTCGTAACAGCACTCCGGACACCCAGCTTTACTTTCTTGAAATCCGGATTCCGGGACTTTCCGGCATTCAGACAGCAAAAAAGCTCCGGCAGCTCAATCCATGCGCAGAGCTTATTTTTGTCAGCAATGACGCCGATGCCGTTTTTGACACATTTTGCTGCCAACCGCTTCGTTTTATCCGTAAAAACCGTATTTTCCAAGAGCTTCCGGAAGCCATAAAAGCCTTTTTGCTCCTTCAGCAAAAGAAACAGCCGGCAGCTTTGATCCCCGCCTCCACCGACGAGATCTGGCTCCGTTTATCCGATCTGATCTATGTGGAAAGCAGCGCGCACTATCTGAATTTTTATTGTGAGAAAATACAATTTCACACCTGCGGAAATATTGACGATTATTGGGAAAAATTAAAACCGTTTTATTTCGTCCAGCCTTCCAAAAAGTATCTGGTAAGCTGCCGCTATATTGCAAAGATCGGCGAACACGAAATCCTTTTAACCAACCACACCCTCATCCAGATGGAGACAGTGCAGAAGAACGCCGTACAGACCGCTTATTTCCAATACCGCAAGGCATATATGCATGATTGATGCTTCTGGCAGCGCTTCTATTTTTGCTCCAGAATCAGTAAAATACCTGCTTCCCGATAACCGTTCCGTCAATCATTCCGTTATTTACACGAAAATACAGCCAATTTCCTGTCCGGCGTCCGCCCAGCACCTCATGCGCCGCCCTGCGGCAGCTTTCTGTGGTCAGTCCGTTTTCCAGCACAAGCGCCAGCTTCCCGCTTCCGGCCGGGGAAAACTGACGAGGTTCATAGATCACTCCGGTAATGGTATCGGCAAAATAAGGACTGTTGACACGATTCAGCACAACGCTGCCTACCGCAAGCTGCGCTTCATAGGATTCTCCGCCTGCTTCACAGTAAATCAGCGCGGCCAGCAGTTCCTCCTCCCCTACCTGAGGGGTAACGGGGGTCTGCGCCGTACCCTGAGATTCTTCCTCCTGCTTTTTAATCTCTTCCAGACGCTTCGCATCTTCCCTTGCCCGCTGCTCCTCCAGCTTTCTTTCGTACTCCTCCATAGCGGCGATCTGCTCCGCCAGCTCCGCCGATTTCTTCTGGCTGTCCGCCAATTCCTCCGATTTTTTGTCCAGCGACGTTTGCGCGTCTGCAATGGAAGAGCGGAGTTCGTCTTCTTTTTGCTGCAGATCTTCTTTGGAGGCGGAAAGCGTTTGGTTTTCCTGCTCCATCTGCGTTTTATATCCGGCAATCGTTTCCAGATTTTGTCGATAGTCCTCTAACAGTCTGCTGTCGTATTCTGTGATTTCCGTTATGTACTGAAGCCGGTTCAAAAAATCAGTAAAGGATTCCGCCTCCAGCAGGGCAACCCATGAAAAATCAGTATCATTTTCATACAAAAACTGAATGCGCAGCTTGGCAGCTTCATATTGCCTTTCGGCTTTTTCCTCCGCCTCGGAAAGCTCCTCTTCCAATCGGGCGATCTCGGTCCTTGTATGGTCAATCTGCTGCTGCAGCTCCTGCACCGAATTGGACACCGTATACAATTCGGAATTCAGATCCCCCAGAGACGCTTCCAGATCCTGTTTTGCCTCCTGCAGTTCTTTTTCTTCCTGTTTTGCTTCCTCCTCCTGCTGCTGCAAATCGGAAACGGATGCGGCTTTGGCAAGCAGACGGCCTGCATAACAGGAGGACAGCGCCAGCAGACCTGCCGCCAGCGCTCCCAGCAACCATCTCTTATTCATATTTCCCTCTGTATTTTTATTGTTTCCTGTGCGTTTGTCAGATATTTTTCACAGTGGCAATGTCTACCGGCGTCAGTTTTCCGTCCGCCGTTTCCAGTGAACGCGCCAATGCGTTTGCCGTATCAATGGCAGTAATGCAGTATACGCCTGTTTCAATCGCATTCCGGCGGATCAAAAATCCGTCGCGGCTCTTATCGCGTCCCTGCGTCGGCGTATCAATGACAAGGTCGATCTTGTGTCCCAGTATCAGATCCAGCACATTCGGCGATTCCTGCGAAATCCGATTGACGCGAAGCGCCGGTACTCCATGCTCCTGAAGATACAGCGCGGTTCTTCGCGTCGCATAGATCTTATAGCCGAGCGCGGCAAAACGCTTTGCCACTTCGACCGCTTCCGGCTTGTCCGCATCCTTGACCGTCATGATCATCTGTTTATATTTCGGGAGCTGCACACCCGCCCCCAGAAACGCTTTATAAAGCGCTTCGTTAAAGGTCTTTGCAATGCCCAGACATTCTCCTGTGGATTTCATTTCCGGACCAAGACTGATCTCCGCTCCGCGCAGTTTTTCAAAGGAAAATACCGGCATTTTGATTGCAATATAATCGGCCGCCGGCGCGAGTCCCGGCGTATATCCCATCCCGCGGATGGTGCTGCCCATGATTACCTTTGCCGCAAGGTCTACGATCGGGATTCCGGTTACCTTGCTGATGTACGGCACAGTTCTGGAGGAACGCGGATTGACCTCAATCACATAGACTTCTTCATCCATCGCGATAAACTGAATGTTGATCAGTCCCACTACATGAAGCGCCCTTGCCAAACGTTTGGTATATTCTACCAGCATATCCCGCACTTTTTCGCTGATGGTCGATGCCGGATATACCGAAATACTGTCGCCGGAATGAACGCCGGTGCGTTCGATATGTTCCATGATGCCCGGGATCAGCACGTCTTCTCCGTCGCAGACGGCGTCTACTTCAATTTCCTTTCCCTGAAGGTACTTATCGACCAAGATCGGATGATCCTGCGCATAAGTATTGATGATTGCCATAAATTCTTCGATCTCTTCATCGGAAAAGGCAATCTGCATTCCCTGTCCGCCCAGCACATAGGACGGTCTTACCAGAACAGGATATCCCAGACGGTTGGCGACTTCTTTTGCCTCCTCGGCGGTAAATACCGTTCCGCCTGCCGCTCTCGGAATATGGGTTTCTTCCAGAATCCGGTCAAACAATTCCCGATCTTCCGCCGCGTCTACATCCTCGGCTTTGGTTCCGAGGATCTTTACGCCCATTTTCATCAGCGCCTCGGTCAGCTTGATCGCGGTCTGTCCGCCAAACTGCACTACCGCGCCGTCCGGTTTTTCGATATTGACTATGCTTTCTACATCCTCCGCCGTCAGCGGTTCAAAATAAAGTTTATCCGCAATATCAAAGTCGGTGGACACCGTTTCCGGATTGTTATTGACGATAACCGTTTCCCATCCCTCTTTGGCAAACGCCCACGTACAATGTACGGAGCAGAAATCGAATTCGATTCCCTGTCCGATGCGGATCGGTCCGGAGCCTAAAACCAGCACCTTTTTCTCCGGATGAGTCTGCACCGCTTCATTCTCGCTGCCGTATACGGAATAATAATACGGTGTTTCCGCCGCAAACTCCGCCGCGCAGGTATCTACCATTTTATAAGCTGCGACAATGCCGTTTTCATAGCGCATTGTCCGGATCTCTTCTTCGGTTTTTCCGGTCAGCTCGGCAATGACGCTATCCGGAAATTCCATGCGCTTTGCCTCTTTTAAAAGCTCTGCGGTCAGTTGTTCTTTTTCCAGACGGTTTTCCATTTCGACCAATATCGCCAGTTTATCAATGAACCAGCAGTCGATCATGGTAATTTCGTGAATATGCTCGTAAGAAATCCCTCTGCGGAGCGCTTCTGCGATAACCCAGATCCTGCGGTCGTCTACAATATGAAGCTGCGCTTCCAGCTCTTCCTTGCTCAGCGCCGTAAAATCGTACGAACGAAGGCTTTCGACATGCTGCTCGAGAGAACGGATCGCCTTCATCAGCGCGCCTTCAAAATTATCGCAGATGCTCATAACCTCGCCGGTTGCTTTCATCTGCGTTGTCAGCGTACGTTTTGCCGTTAAGAATTTGTCAAACGGCAGTCTTGGAATTTTAACCACGCAGTAATCCAGCATTGGTTCAAAGCTGGCGTAAGTTTTCTGGGTAATTGCATTTTTAATCTCATCCAGCGTATATCCGAGCGCGATCTTTGCCGTCACTTTTGCGATCGGGTAGCCGGTGGCTTTGGAGGCCAGCGCGGAGGAACGCGATACACGCGGATTTACTTCAATAACGCAATATTCGAATGTTTCCGGATGAAGGGCGTACTGTACGTTGCAGCCGCCTGTGATCTGCAGCTCGTTGATGATGTTCAAGGCGGAGCTGCGGAGCATCTGATATTCTTTGTCGCCCAATGTCTGGGACGGCGCGACTACGATCGAATCGCCGGTGTGAACTCCAACCGGATCGATATTTTCCATGTTGCAGACGGTAATGCAGTTGCCGTTTGCATCCCGCATGACTTCGTATTCGATTTCTTTCCATCCGGCAATGCAGCGCTCGACCAGCACCTCGCCGACGCGGCTTAGGCGCAGTCCGTTTGTCAGGATTTCGATCAATTCCTGTTCGTCGTGCGCGATCCCGCCGCCGCTTCCTCCTAAGGTAAAAGCCGGACGCAGAACGACCGGATATCCGATGGTATTGGTAAAGCGGATCCCATCCTCTACGTTATTGACTACCTGAGAAGCCGCACATGGTTCCCCGATTTTTTCCATCGTGTCCTTAAACGCCTGACGGTCTTCGGCCTTAAAAATCGTCTCTGCCGTCGTTCCGATGAGCCGGACGCCATGCTGCTCCAAAAAGCCGGATTCCGCAAGCTCCATCCCGAGGTTTAACCCCGCTTGTCCGCCCAGCGTCGGAAGGATGCTGTCCGGTTTTTCTTTTCGGATGATCTCCTGAAGCACCTCTACGGTCAGCGGCTCGATATATACCTGATCCGCAATTTCTTTATCCGTCATGATCGTCGCCGGATTCGAATTGACCAGACATACCTCAACGCCTTCTTCTTTCAGGGAACGGCACGCCTGCGTGCCCGCGTAATCAAATTCCGCAGCCTGTCCAATGACGATCGGCCCGGAGCCGATGACTAATACTTTTTTGATGTCATAATTTCTTGGCATTATGATTTTCCTCCCATCATCTCAATAAACCGGTCGAAAAGATATGCGGAATCCTGCGGTCCCGGACATGCTTCCGGATGAAACTGAACGGTAAAAATATTTTTCCCGATATATTCCAGTCCTTCGTTGGTTCCGTCGTTTACATTGACGAATGCCGGACGTGCGACCTTCGGATCCAGATGCTCGGTATCTACGACATATCCATGATTCTGGGAAGAAATATAGACGCGGTTGGTCGCCAGATCCTTTACCGGATGGTTTCCGCCGCGATGCCCGTATTTCATTTTATGGGTGTCCGCTCCGGCGGCGAGCGCCATTAGCTGATGTCCCAGACAGATTGCAAAAATCGGCACGTCGCTTTCATAGAATTTGCGGATTTCTCGAATAATGCTCTGGCACTCCTTCGGATCTCCCGGCCCGTTGCTCAGCATGATCCCGTCCGGCTTGGCGGCAAGGATTTCCTCCGCCGGAGTGTGCGCCGGATAAACGGTCACTTCGCATCCTCTCCGGTTCAGCGAACCGGCGATATTGTTCTTTGCCCCCAGATCCAGAAGCGCAACCTTTTTCCCTGCGCCCTCCAGAACATACCTGCTGCTGCAGGTTACTTTATCCACTACATTTCCGGTACGGTATTCTTTGAGCTTCGGAAGGATTTCTTCGAAATTATAGTTCTCATTGGTCGTGATCATCCCGTTCATCGTACCTTTTTCACGAAGGATTTTCGTCAATGCCCTTGTATCGATTCCTGCGATTCCCGGAATGTCATAGCGCACCAGAAAATCCTGTATCGTCCCCTCGCAGCGGAAATTGCTTGCGGTACGGGACAGTTCCCTTACAATATAACCGTCCGGCCAGGGTCTTTGGGATTCCATATCCGGAGTGATCCCGTAATTTCCGATCAGCGGGTAGGTCATAACCACTGCCTGTCCCGCATAAGAGGGATCCGTCAGTACCTCCAGATACCCTGTCATGGAGGTATTAAATACGATCTCGCTTATGACCTCCCGTTGGGAGCCAATGCTTGTTCCGGTAAAAACACTGCCGTCTTCCAGTATCAAAAATGCCTTCATTCTTTATCCTGCCCTTTCTAACCATATCTGCATATTGGCAAAAAAAAAGAGGGAATCTCTTTTTCGATATATGCATAGGAGCGTCCGATAGGCATTCCTATCGAACCTCCCGCCTAAATTACAAAAAGTTTATCATAACATGGCACGTTTTTCAACTATTTTATGTACCGGTCATTGAAGAAAAAAGAAAAGAAACGCAACCAGAAAGATCACTGCCAGAAATCCGGATATGATCCCGATCAGCGCCGATTCCCGAATCGGTTTTTTCGGATACCGGACTTCGCGAATGGTTTTTGCGCACAAAAACAGATACGGCGCCACCGGATTGATCTGCCCCTCCATACGGCGGAAACCGGCTTTTTCAAAATATCCTGCCGTCCAGACCGGCATCGCGCTTACGGTAACCTGCTCCTGTCCGCAGTGTTCGCCCGCATAGCTGCGCATCGTGCGAAGAAGCGTTTTGCCCATTCCCCTGCGCTGATAAACCGGCAGGACATACAGCATGGTAATGTGCCCCTCCGTCTGCATGGCCGACATGGCGCACAACTGCCCGTCCGTAAAAATCCCCCATACTACCAGCCGTCCTTCTTCCATCATGCGGCGCAGCTTTTCCTCCTGCGCGTATTCTTCAAAAAAACGGATCGCCTCCGGCTGGGTAATCCCTTTGCGCAGACAGTAATCAAATACGCCTTTTGCCACATCCACTGCCTGTCCAAGCTCTTCTGGCTGCAATATTTTCAGTTCCATCGTCAGTTTCATCGTTTCCTCCTATCCGTCCTCATTCAGCCGGTCGTAAAGACCGCTGTAACGCTTCTGCTCGGAATTATTTTCGATCATCCTTTGAAAAGTTTCATCGTTTCCTACAATAGTAACACATTTTTTGGCTCTTGTAACCGCTGTATATAATAAATTGCGGTTCATCAGCATCTGCGGTCCCGTCAAGAGCGGAATAACTACAGCGGGATATTCCGAACCCTGCGATTTATGTATCGTGACCGCATAGGCAAGCTCCAGCTCATCCAACTGTTTGTACGAATATTCCACCGTTTTTCCTTCGTCGAAAGAAATGGTCATTGTTTCCGAAAAATCATGGATGGATTCAATGACGCCCATGTCCCCGTTAAAAATTCCGGCGCCTTTTTCAATCGCCAGACCGTAACGGCTGCGGATTTCCCATTCCAACTGGTAATTGTTTTTGATCTGCATGACCTTGTCGCCCTCGCGGAATACGGTGCCGTTATACTCTTTTTCCTTTTTTTTCGGATCCGGCGGATTTAGATACCTCTGCAGAATGACATTCAGCCGTTCGACGCCCAACAGTCCCTTCCGCATCGGAGTCAGCACCTGTATGTCATAGCATTTGGCGTCTACGTATTTCGGAAGCTTCTGGATGAGAAGCTGCAGCACAACATTGATGATGCGGTCGGCATCGTAACGCTTCAGGAAAAAGAAATCCATACTCTTGTTATCCAGCGCCACTTTTTCCCCGCGGTTGATCTTATGCGCATTGACAATGATGTCGCTGGTGCTTGCCTGCCGGAAGATTTTTTTTAATTTGACCGTCTGAAACTCTTCAAAACGGAGCAAGTCCTTTAGTACGCTCCCCGCGCCCACGCTCGGAAGCTGGTCGGCGTCTCCCGCCAGAATCAGCCTGGTTCCCGCTGCTACCGCTTTCAGAAGGGAATACATGAGCGAAATATCTACCATTGACATTTCATCAATGATAATGACGTCCGTTTCCAGCGGATTTTTTTCATTCCGCTCAAAGCCTGCCGCACCTTCCACTCCTCCGTTTACTTCCAGCATCCGGTGTATCGTGCGCGCCTCAAAACCGGTCGTTTCGCTCATGCGCTTTGCCGCGCGTCCGGTCGGAGCCGCCAGAAAAATATCCATGCCCTCCATCTCAAAATACCGGATGATCGCATTGATGGTCGTGGTTTTTCCGGTTCCGGGTCCTCCGGTAATCAGAAACAGTCCGTTTTTTACCGCTCCGCGAACCGCCTGCACCTGATGTTCTTCCAGCTCCATTCCCGTCTGCTTCTCGATCTTGCGGATCTGCGCTTCGATCTCAATGTCCGGCACTTCATAGCGGATATTGAGCTGCTTGAGCATCGCCGCCGTATTGGCTTCCATATAATAAAATGACGCTGCGTAAATCTGCACTGCGCCGCCGCTCTGCCGCATGATGATTTTCCGTTCCATCGCCAGATTCATATAGTGTTTTTTTACGGATTCCTCGTCCACTTCCAGCATCCTGCCGGCGCGCATGGTCAGTTCTTCCTCCGGCAGATAGGTATGCCCCTCCGCCGATGCGCGAAGCAGGGTATATAAAATCCCGCTCCTGATCCGAAAATCGGAATCTCTGCGTATGCCGACGCGCGCCGCGATCTCATCGGCTGTCCGAAAGCCTACGCCGTTGATGTCGTCCGCCAACTGGTACGGATTTTCTTTCATGATACGGTAAATGTCCGCCCCGTATGTCTGATAGATTTTCAGCGCCAGATTGGTATTGATGCCGTATTGCTGCAAAAACAGCATGGCTTGGCGAAGCTCTTTTTTGCCGTTGATCTGGTCGGCGATCTCCATCGCTTTGCGCTCGCTGATCCCTTTGACCTCCGCAAGCCGTTCCGGTTCTTCCTCGATGATCCGGAAGGTATCGCCCTTAAAACGCCTTACGATCCTTGCCGCAAGCGCGATCCCGATTCCCTTGACCGCTCCCGAACCCAGATAGCGTTCCGCCGCAATTTCATCCTCCGGCGCTTTTTCCACAAAACTGCTGACTTTAAACTGGCGTCCGTAGGTGGGATGTTCGGTATACTCTCCCTGCGCCTCGATATTCATTCCCTCGGCGATATCCGCAAATCCGCCGACGCACGTCACTTCTTCTTCTCCGCAGATCAAAACCAGTACGGTATATCCGTTTTCCGCATTGCGGTATATTATATGCTCTACATAACCGTTAATTGTTTCCAAACCATTCTCCCATACGAAAAACAGTCGGGCAATAAACCACCCGACTGTCCGTTTTATCCTACTCCATATTGTAGTTCCGCTTCATCTGCTCATATAATTGCTGGGTATATGTCTCTCCTACCTGATCGACGATCTCATCCGCAACCTGTTCGATCGCGGAATCCATATACAGATCCTTATACTGGGAAACAGCCGGATCGGAATCCTCCTCCTGTTCGGTAAAGGTATCTTTCATTTCTTTTAATACCTGTTCCACAAAATAGGATTCGAAATCCTTTAATACCCCTTTTAATTCTTCTTCGGAAGATTCCGAAGAAAGATTTTTGGCTGCCTGTGTCAGCGAATCGACCTGATTGGAGCCAACGGTGCTTTTGGTAGAATTCAGCATTGATGTCATACTGCTGATCGAAGATAAATCCATACGGAATTTCCTCCTTTTTTGGTATGATCCGCCCGCGCGGAAATTTCGTCTGATTAACGTTTCAGATTATTTGCCGTTTCCAGCATGGAATCCGAAGTCTGAATGGCTTTGGAGTTCAATTCGTACGCACGCTGCGCAATGATCATATTGACCATTTCATCCGCAACCTGAACGCCGGAGCCTTCCAGATAATTCTGATGAACGGTGCTTAATGCAAGTCCCGCATCCACGCCCTCCAGCATCGGCGCTCCGGAGGCTTCCGTTTCCTGAAGCCGGCTGGAAGAAAGCTTCTCCAAGCCTGCCGGATTGTTAAACTGATAAATCGCAAAGCTCTGGTTTAAAGGAACGTAATTTCCTTCCGGCGTCATATAACCGATGTCGCCGTTTTCCCCAAAATACATGCGCTCGGAGCTTACTCCGTCCGGAACCTGAATCAGTCCGCCGTTCCGGTCTAATACCGGACATCCTTCATGGTCGGTCAGAACGGTGCTTCCGTCTGCCATAATACTCCATGAAAAGCTTCCGTTTCTTGTATAATAAGTTTCGCCGTCAATTCCGCGCACCGCAAAAAAACCGGCGCCGCTGATGGCAAAGTCTGTGTCCAATTCGCTTTCCAGCATCGGCCCCTGCCGAAAGATGGAGGTTACGGCGGCAACTCTTGTACCAAGACCTACCTGCGCCCCAACCGGCTTCCGTTCGCCGTTCGCCGTCGTCGTCCGCGTCTGAAGCGTCTGATATAAAAGGGATTTAAATTCGGTACGCTCCGCCTTATATCCGGTCGTATTGACATTGGAAAGGTTATGGGAAATAGTATCCAAATTCGTTTGTTCCGCAATCATTCCCGTTGCTGCGGTGTAAAGCGCTCTCATCATAAGGCATCGGTCTCCTCTCCGAAATACTATAACTTACCTAACTGGTTCGCGGCAATATCCAGATCCCCGTCAATCGAGGTAATGACTTTCTGTCCCGCGTCATACGCTCTCTGAATAGCGATCATCGTAACCATTTCATTGATCACGTTGACATTGGAGGTTTCCAGAACTCCCTGCCGGATGGATGCATCCGAAGCAATGACATTTGCTCCGTCCAGAAAATTATACAGGTTCTCGCCGTATTTTTCGATGTAGTCGTAATTGTCAATATCCGCAATCCCAACCGTACCGACGATCTGGTTGTTCTGAATGATAAATCCCAGTTCGTTTACCGCAAAATCCTGAAGCGGATCAATCCGGATATAATTGGCAGGATCCGGATCGCCGTTCAGCGCTCCGGTCGCATTCAGGACATAATCGCCGTCCTTCGTTACCAGATATCCGTCCGTATTGACCGTAAAGGAACCGTCTCTGGTGTATTTGACGGAGGTGTTCCCCTGCTTATCCGTAAAGGAAACGGCAAAAAATCCGTTTCCGTCCAATGCCAGATCGGAGCTGATGTCCGTTACACGAAAATTCCCCTGTGCATAATCCGTATATACCTGTCCCAGATGGGTTCCAAGCGCAACCTCGCCCAGCCGCCTCGGCACTCCGTTGGTAGAGGTGTCGCGGATGCGGATCGCATATTCTTCGGCAAAGGCGCGGGAAGTCGTCCCCTCCTTCTTGTAACCGACCGTATTTGCATTCGCCAGATTATTCGTCATAATATCAAGGCGCTTCATTTCGTTGACCATCCCGGTATGGGCGGTATATAGACCTTTGACCATGGTATCCCCGTTTCAGTCCTTTCGCGTAGGTTTTAAGTATTATATCGGCTGTTTCCCCAAAAACTTTATAGGGAAAATCAATCATCATCACGTTTTCCCGCGAGAAATTCTACATATTTTCCGGTACCGATCGCCACGCAGGTCATCGGCTGCTCCGCCGTCATGGTATTGATTCCGGTTTTTTCTTCGATCAGCTCTTCCAAGCCGCGCAGCAGCGCGCCGCCTCCCGTCAAAACGATGCCGCGGTCGGCCACGTCGGCAGCCAGCTCCGGCGGAGTCTTTTCCAGTACGGAGTGAACCGCTTCTACGATCTGCAGAGTCGGCTCCCGAAGCGCTTCTTCGGTTTCTTCGGAGCTTACGGTAATCGTCCTCGGAAGTCCGGTTACCAGATTCCGTCCGCGCACGTCCATCGTTTCATTCTGCGGAAGCGGATAACAGGTTCCGATCTTGATCTTGATGTCTTCCGCCGTCCGTTCGCCGATCAGGAGATTGTGTTTTTTCCGCATGTAACGTACCAGCGCTTCATCAAAGTCGTCGCCCGCGATCTTGATGGAGGTGCTGACAACGGAGCCGCCCAGCGAAATTACGGCAATGTCCGCCGTTCCGCCGCCGATATCGACGATCATATTTCCGCAAGGTCTGGCAATGTCGATTCCCGCGCCGATAGCCGCCGCGATCGGCTCCTCAATGATCGCGACCTCCCTTGCGCCCGCCTGATAGGTGGCGTCTTCTACCGCTCTCTTTTCGACTTCGGTAACGCCGCTCGGCACGCAGACGCTGATGCGCGGTTTGCGGAAACTCTTTTTCCCAAGCGCTTTCTGGATAAAATACTTGATCATTTTTTCCGTTACGGTATAGTCCGAGATTACTCCCTGACGGAGCGGACGTACCGCAACGATATTGCCCGGCGTCCTTCCCAGCATCAATCTGGCTTCTTCGCCGATCGCTTTAATTTTATTGGTGTCACGATCGAATGCTACGACCGACGGCTCTTTCAGAACCACACCCTTTCCTTTTATATAAACGAGAATACTCGCAGTTCCCAAATCAATTCCGATATCTGATCCGACCATTTTACTACCCCTTTCTTCTATTCTGCATACTTATTCTAAGCGTCTTTTTGCCGCAAGGCGCAAGAACGCAGTTAATCATATTTTTACATATACAGTAACATTATATACAATAAATTCCATTTTTCAAACTTTTTTTTCGTGCCGAATCAATTTTAAGGGAAAATTTATAATTTTATCCTCTTTCCAGATACGATTTTAAAAATTTTCCGGTGTAGGAAGCCGGAATCCGGACGATTTCCTCCGGCGTGCCCTGTGCGATCACAGTTCCGCCCCCGTCTCCTCCTTCCGGTCCCATATCAATGATATAATCGGCGGTTTTGATCACGTCGAGATTATGCTCAATGACGACGACCGTATTGCCTCCGTCCGACAGCCGGTGCAGAATCTCGATCAGTTTATGCACGTCCGCAAAATGAAGTCCGGTCGTAGGCTCATCCAGAATATAAATCGTTTTTCCGGTGCTCCTTCTGCTCAACTCCGTCGCCAGCTTAATCCGCTGCGCTTCGCCGCCGGAGAGCTCGGTAGACGGCTGCCCTAATTTGATGTAGGAAAGTCCGACATCATAAAGCGTCTGTATCTTGCGGTAAATGGACGGAACGTTTTTAAAAAATTCCAGCGCGTCCTCTACCGTCATGTCCAAAACGTCATAAATGCTCTTGCCTTTGTATTTTACCTCCAGCGTTTCACGATTATAACGCTTTCCGCCGCAGACTTCGCAGGGAACATAGACATCCGGAAGAAAATGCATCTCGATCTTTAAAATGCCGTCGCCGCTGCACGCTTCGCAGCGTCCGCCTTTTACGTTGAAGCTGAACCTTCCCTTTTTATAGCCTCTGGCTTTTGCCTCCGACGTCGCCGCAAACAGATCGCGGATCATATCAAACACTCCGGTATAGGTTGCCGGATTGGAGCGCGGCGTGCGTCCGATCGGCGACTGGTCGATATCAATGACCTTGTCCAGCTTTTCCAAGCCGAGGATCCCGTCATGGTCGCCGGCGATGCAG